>JBDKLQ010000141.1:0-7724 GCA_039795555.1 Actinomycetota bacterium | reverse complement strand
TTAGAGACTGTCCTGGGCGCATAAACACTGCTTCGTTAAATGAATCTTGCAATAGGTCACGACGGGCAATTCGAGTAAATATTGAAACATTTTCTGGTGCGGAATTTGAAACTTCCCCACGGTATTTCAAGACGGCTGTTAATACACCGATGGCCACAAGTGTTAGCGCAACAACGCTAATAGTTAGTGGCGAATAAAGTTCTTCATGATGCTCACCATGATGTGGTGCTACAACTGGTTCTAACCACTTAACTAAAGCATCGCCACGAGTAAATAAATAACCAGAAGCAACGGAACCAAAAGCCAACAAAATCATTGGGATTACCATCAGCGCAGGTGATTCGTGTGGGTGCGCTTCGTGGTCCCATCGCGCTTTCCCAGCGAATGTTAAAACCACAACTCGCGTCATATAAAACGCAGTAATTCCTGCGCCAATTAAGGCTGCGCCACCAAGTAATAAACCTTTAATACCACCGGCATTCAAGGCAACTTCAATTAATTTATCTTTGGAATAAAAGCCGGCAAAAGGCGGGATACCAATGATTGCTAAATAACCAAGCCCAAAAGTAATTGCTGTAATTGGCATCGCGACGCGAAGGGCGCCGTACTTACGCATATTCACTTCATCATTCATTCCATGCATTACTGAACCAGCGCCAAGGAACATTCCGGCTTTAAAGAATCCGTGAGTCAATAAATGCATAATTGCAAAGGCATAACCAACTGGTCCTAAACCAGCACCCAAGATCATGTAACCAATTTGGGACATGGTGGATGCAGCCAACGCTTTTTTAATATCATCTTTTGCAGTACCAACTAAGGCGCCGAATAACAATGTGATTGCACCGATCACTGCGACTGCTAATTGCGCATCTGGCGCTAAATCAAAAATGAAGTTTGAACGAGTAATCAAATAAACACCAGCTGTAACCATGGTCGCTGCGTGAATCAAAGCTGAAACTGGAGTTGGGCCAGCCATCGCATCGCCCAACCAAGCTTGTAATGGAAATTGGGCGGATTTCCCGGTGGCAGCAACTAACAACATTATTCCCATCGCAGTTAGCGCTGCATTTGAAGCTGCTGGTGCGCGCTCGGCCACGTCTTTAAATGAAACGGCGCCAAGCGTGGCAAATGAAATCATGATTGCAAACGAAAGTCCCATATCGCCGACGCGATTCATTACGAAAGCTTTTTTTGCAGCCGTGGCATAAGTTGGTTTCTGATTCCAGAATCCAATTAATAAGTATGAGGCAAGACCGACGCCTTCCCAGCCAACATAAAGATTTAAGTAAGAATCACCAAGTACCAAAAGTAACATGGCAGCAATAAATAAATTCAGGTAAGAGAAGAATCTGCGGCGATCATGATCGTGTGACATGTAAGAAATTGAGTAGATATGAATTAACGTGCCAACGCCAGTAATCAAAAGTACAAAGCAAATTGAAAGTTGATCGAGCAAGAGACCGGCATCTACATGGAAATTTCCTACATGAATCCAGGTAAACAATTTCTGGGAAATAGCTCGTTCATCAGCTGGTCGAGCTAACATCTCAAAAAATAATTTCGCACCTAGAGCAAATGAAGAAGCCGAAAGTAAAGTGGCGAGTAGGTGACCCCACTTATCAGTGCGGCGACCACCGAGTAATAGAACTGCAGCTCCCAAAAGCGGCAACCCGATTAAATAACCAATCATTAAATCACCGCTTCAACAAACTAGCATCATCAACAGATGCTGATCGGCGGGAACGGAAAATTGTCACGATAATTGCTAGTCCGACTACAACTTCGCAAGCGGCAACCACCATCGTGAAAAAGGCGACGATTTGTCCATCCAAATTACCATTGATGCGTGCGAAAGTTACAAAAGCTAAATTTGCCGCGTTAAGCATTAATTCGATGCACATGAAAACCACTATGGCGTTACGACGCACCACAACACCAACTGCTCCGATTGTGAAAAGCAACGCTGAAATGTACAAATAATTTGCTGGATTCATTTAGCGCTCCTCTCGTTCATCGGTATTGCCACTTGTAATTTCATTTAATTGATATGGTCGCGGATCTACAACGCTGCCGCGATCTCGAAGTGTTTTCGAAATTGACTCAGTCGCAGGTGAGCCATCTGGCAATAAAGCCGGAACATCTACTGCGTTATGTCGTGCAAAAACGCCCGGCGCCGGAAGTCCCGCGGCATCGCTTAAAGAATTTCCGCGAAATCGCATGATTGCACGTTGTCGTTGCGTTGCCCGCGGGGTGATTCGTTGGTTATGCGCCAAAACCATTGCGCCAAGTGCGGCGGTAATTAAGAGAGCTGAAATAACTTCAAATGCCCAGACATAACGCGAAAAGAGTAGCGCTGCGATTCCTTGAACATTGCCACCAGTATTTGCTTCTTCTAATCCCACAGTTGTGCGACCAAGTGTGGCGCGGCCAAGAAGTGAAACTAATAAGCCACCAATTCCTGCAGCAGCCAATACTGCAATTGCTCGAAGGCCTTTTATGGTTTCGACTAATGAATCCGATGCATCAACTCCGACTAACATCAAAATAAATAAGAAGAGCATCATCACAGCACCGGTGTAAACAACTACTTGAACAATTCCTAAAAACGGTGCATCTTGGGCAATATAGAAAAATGCCAAAGTGATCATTACCCACGCCATCAATAAAGCGGAGTGAACTGCCTTCTTAACTAATAACATGGCAAGCGCAGCAACTATTGATAGCGGGCCAAGAATCCAGAACATCACAGCTTCTGGCGTTCCAGTTTGCCCCGCAACCAATAAATGTAAATTCATTACTTACTCTCCTGTGATGGATGAGCTTGCTTTACATCGCCACGGTAATAATTAGTTTCATCCATTCCTGGATACATTGGATGCGGCGGTTGCAACATTCCCTGTCGAAGCGGTGCCAACAAATCTTCTTTTTCAAAAATTAATTTGGTGCGAGAATCATCGGCAAGTTCATATTCGTTGGTCATTGTTAATGCGCGAGTTGGACAAGCTTCTACGCAGAGACCGCAGAAAATACAACGCAAATAATTAATTTGATAAACCTTGCCATAACGCTCACCTGGTGAGAATCGTTCGGCTTCAGTGTTACTTTCACCTTCAACATAAATTGCATCTGCAGGGCAAGCCCAAGCGCAAAGTTCGCAACCAATACATTTCTCTAAACCATCTGGGTGGCGATTTAGTTGATGGCGACCATGGAACCGTGGTTCTACCGGTGGCTTCTCTTCTGGATAGTTATAAGTAAGTTTCTTTTGGAATTGTTTACTAAAAGTTACCCAAAAACCTTTTGCTTGTTGGAGCAGCGATGCCGGCCCAGTATTTTCAACTGGAACTGCTTCGGTATTTGCAAGCGCATTCTTCTTTGGTTCGAGATTAGCCACGATTCACCACCTTAGAAGTTGGTTGTGTTGGTAAAGCAGGAACTGGGAAATTTGGTGCTGGCGCGACGAAATCTTCTTCGGCAATCGCAGCTTTTGCTTCGGATTTGTCATAAAGGAAGCTAGCTAACATCGCTAAAGCAACAATTACGCCGGCAAAAATTATCATTGCAGTTCGTGAAGAGTTCTGCGAAAGGACTCGAAGTGTTGCCACCACCATGATCCAAACTAAATTAAATGGGATTAGAACTTTCCAACCAAACTTCATAAATTGGTCGTAGCGAATTCGCGGCAAAGTTCCGCGCACCCAAATAAAGAAGTAGCAAAGTCCATAAACCTTTGCAAGGAACCAGAACGCAGTAAACCAACCGCCTAACCAACTTTCGGTGAAACCTAAACCTGGGAATGCGTGATAGCCACCAAGGAAGAGCGTGGTGCAAAGCGCCGAAATGGCCACAATATTTATGTATTCGGCTAAGAAAAATAGTGCGAATTTAAGCGATGAGTATTCGGTGTGAAAACCAGCAACTAATTCACCTTCGGCTTCAGCTAAATCAAATGGCGCTCGATTTGTTTCGCCGAACATGGAGATCACATAAATAATAAATGATGGGAAGAGCACTACCGCGTACCACCATTTCCCATGCTGCGCCGCAACAATTTCACCAGTAGACATTGATCCGGAGTAAATAAATACCGAAACTAATGAAAGTCCCATCGCAACTTCATATGAAATTACTTGGGCACTTGAACGGAGCCCACCTAATAATGGGTACGTTGAGCCAGATGACCAACCAGCTAAAACAATTCCGTACACACCAACCGATGCAATAGCTAATACATAAAGTACGCCGACTGGTAAATCTGTAAGTTGCATTACGGTCTTTTGGCCAAACAGCGTCACTTCGCCGGTAGCCGGCATCACTGCAAAAGACATAAAGGCTGCGCCAGCAGAAATTGCCGGAGCCAAAACGAAAACAATTTTATCGGCGCCAGTTGGAATGATGTCTTCTTTCAGAGCACACTTAATTCCATCAGCAAGTGATTGCAATAAACCAAATGGACCTACTCGGTTTGGACCAAGGCGATTTTGCATGAAACCTAAAATTCTTCGCTCAGCCCAGATAAATAAAAGTACTGTCACTAGCGCAAAGGCGAAAATGATTCCGGCCTTCGCAAGAATTAACCAACCAGGATCATTAGCGATTAATGCGGCATTAGTCATGCTTTCACCACCGTTACAACTGAGTTACTTGCAGTTGCAAGTATGCGGAGTAATTCAGAACCCGCTGAATTGCGCGGCGCCCAAACTGCATCATCGTGAATCTCTTCAACTAAAGCTGGTAACAAAATGGTGCCGTTTGCATTTGAAATTTTCAACAAATCTCCATCGACTACATTTAACGCGGCTGCGCGTTTTGCGGATATGACTGCAACGCTCTTTCGTGCTGTGCCAGCCAAATTTGGTTCGCCATCTTGCATTGAACCGGCATCAAGTAATCGGCGCCAGGAAGTTATTAATGCTTGCTCGCCCGATACTGATTGTTTTGGATTAGCTGTAACGCCAGCGAATTCACTCGGCGCACCATCCCAATTTCCAATTGCCGCAAACTCTTTTGCAGCGCTGGCAACAGTTGGCAAACCAATTGGTCGACCAATTTCATCTGCCAACATCGAAAGAATTCGAACATCGCTGCGCAATAAAGAATCTTCAATTGCCACATCAAACGAACGAGCTTTGCCTTCCCAATTTAAGTAACTTCCAGATTTTTCAGCAACAGTTGCAATCGGGAGCACTACGTTTGCTCGATCCGTAACGGCACTGGTGCGCATTTCTAATGAAACGACAAACGCTTTATCAAGTGCAGCTAAGGCAGCTTTGACTTCGGAACCATCAAACGGATCCACGCCACCAACTACTAAAGATTTTATTTCGCCAGATTTTGCGGCTGCATAAATTTCATCTGTATTAAAGCCGCGCTCTGCTGGTAAGCCATGAACGCCCCAAGCTGTTGAAATATCCACGCGCGCTGCGGGATCTGAAACTGGTCGGCCACCTGGTAACAAATTGCCGATTGCACCTGCAGCTAAAGCGCCGCGTTCACCGGCGCGACGAGGAATCCAAGCTAATTTTGCTTTGCTTCGTTTAATTAATTCAGAAGCCGTTGTTAGTAAGCCTGCTGTCTCTACGGCACGTTCACCAACAATTAGCAACGATTTTTCAGTTAATTGAATTGACGAAAGCGCTTCTGCTTCGCTACCTGGGGCAACACAAACAAAATTAGATTTCAATTTTTCGTTACCGATTGATTTCTTGGAAGCAATCGCCGTAACTTTTAATCCACGCTTTCGAACTTGTTTGAATAATCGCAAGAAAACAATTGGAGACTCTTCTTCGGGTTCGAATCCAACCAAAACCACCTGATCTGCGCTATCAATATCTAGATAACTTGAATTGTTGTTAACAACGTTCGCAGCTAAGAAATCTCGTTCTTCATCACTAATTAATCGAGAACGGAAATCAATATCGTTAGTTCCGAGTGTTACCCGAGCAAATTTGCTGTAGCCATATGCATCTTCAACCGTTGCGCGGCCACCGACTAAAACTGCGGCCCGACCTGCCTTCAAACCTTCGGCAGCTACTGCGAGCGCTTCCGGCCATGATGCGGCAACAAGTTGGCCAGCGGCATTTCGAATTAATGGCGTAGTAATTCGATCCGTTGCGGTCTGATACTTAAACGCCCAACGACCTTTATCGCAATTCCATTCATTGTTTACTGAAGCATCATCGCCTGCTAATCGACGGAGCGTTTTGCCGCGCCGAACGTCAGTACGCATATCGCAACCTGAGGCGCAATGTTCGCAGGCACTTGGCGTAGAAACTAAATCAAATGGTCTAGCGCGGAAACGATATGTTGCACCAGTTAAAGCACCGACTGGGCAAATTTGAACTGTGTTTCCGGAAAAATAAGATTCGAATGGTTCTTTTTCATAAATTGCAACTTGTTGCAGCGCGCCACGATCGCTCAAGGTAATAAATCGATCGCCCGCAATTTGATCAGCAAATCGGGTACAGCGAGCGCACAAAATGCAGCGTTCGCGATCTAATAAAACTTGGGATGAGATGTTGATTGGTTTTTCAAAGGTGCGCTTAACCATTCCTTCAAATCTTGAATCAGCTTGACCGTTAGTCATCGCTTGATTTTGTAACGGACATTCGCCACCTTTGTCGCACACTGGACAATCAAGTGGGTGATTATTTAGCAATAACTCCATCACGCCACGTTGCGCTTTTTCAGCTACAGGTGAAGTTAATTGTGTTTTAACAATCATTCCTGGTTCAACCGGAATCGTGCAGGAAGCTTGTGGTTTTGGAAAGGCCCGTCCATTAATTTCGATATCAACTAAACATTGGCGGCAGGCACCAACTGGATCTAATAATGGATGATCACAAAATCTTGGAATTTGAATTCCCAATTTTTCAGCTGCGCGAATTACGAGCGTTCCTTTTGGAACTGTTACTTCAAAGCCGTCAATTACGACCGTGATTTGATCAACAACTTCAGTTGTCATCGCACACCTACCTTGATTGAAGCGGCGTGATCAAATGGACAACGACCTTGGCGGATATGGTCTAAATACTCTTCGCGGAAATATTTAATTGATGAGCTAATCGGGCTAGTTGCACCATCACCTAATGCGCAAAATGATCGACCCATGATGTTGTCGCAAATATCTAACAACTTATTTAAATCTTCTTCTTTGCCATCGCCATTTTCTAAATCGCGCAAGACTTGCACTAACCACCAAGTTCCCTCGCGACATGGAGTGCACTTTCCACATGATTCATGTTTATAAAACTCGGTCCATCGAAGCACGGCACGAACTACACAAGTTGTTTCATCAAATATCTGTAACGCTTTGGTGCCAAGCATCGAGCCAGCAGCCGAAACCCCTTCGTAATCAAGTGGCGTATCTAAATGGGCATCAGTAAAAATTGGTGTAGAAGAACCACCTGGTGTCCAGAATTTCAGTTTGTGGCCTTTGCGAATTCCGCCAGACATATCAAGTAATTGGCGCAAAGTAATTCCAAGTGGCGCTTCAAATTGGCCAGGATTTTCGACATGGCCTGAAAGTGAATAAAGCGTCATTCCTTTACTTTTTTCCGTTCCCATTGCTTGGAACCATTCAGCGCCGTTGGCCACAATTGATGGCACCGAAGCAATTGATTCAACGTTATTAACCACTGTTGGTCGCGCATATAAACCAGCAATCGCTGGAAATGGTGGCCGAAGTCGTGGTTGACCGCGGAAACCTTCCAGTGAATCAA
>JBDKLQ010000140.1:0-5555 GCA_039795555.1 Actinomycetota bacterium | reverse complement strand
TTCGACGTGAAGATTTGAGCCATCGAGGATTGTGATTTGATCAATTCGGCTAAATAAATGATCTGCTGCGTATTTAGCAAAGACATCGCTCATGCCAGGTTCGATACCCATTCCGACAAGTGCAAAAATCTTTCGCTCACCCCAGTTCCAATCGCGAGCAAATTGTTCGTCGCCAAGTTTCACACCAGTTTCGGTATATGGGTAGTGCGGATGAGGCCGCGAAAGTGACATTGCCATGTCAATGTAATTTGTATTTTCAATTTCACAAGCAAGGAAAATCGGCATTACATATCGAGGATCAACGGCATTAATAACAATGTCCGGATCTGCCGTGCGAATTAATTCGCGGATATCTTCAAGCTCGGCGGCGTTGACTTGAGCCGCAGAAAATCTTGAATCCTTTACTCGGTCTACTGCTTCTTCGGCGCGTGCCAATGTGCGGTCAGCAATTACCATCGAGGTAATAAAAGATTTACGAGAAGCGATATTAGCTATCGCTCGTCCAACACCACCGGCGCCAATAACTAGCGCTTTCATTTTTGATCAACTCCAATTGAGTAGATGCGCAGTTTAATCTAATGGTGATGTTTCTGCCAAACTTCGCATAACGTCCCCGTAGCTCAGTGGATAGAGCAACCGCCTCCTAAGCGGTAGGTCGCAGGTTCAACTCCCGCCGGGGACACTTTTGTTTTACAAAGATTACGAAAAAACTACAGTCCTACGACCAACTAAAAATATTCTATCTTCAGCATAATTTTTTACCGCGCGAGATAAAACTCGACGTTCAATATCTCGACCAAGTGCAATTAATTGTTCTGGAGTTGCAGCATGATTTACTTGAGCAACATCTTGATCAATTATTGGACCTTCATCTAAGGCTTCAGTAACAAAGTGTGCAGTTGCGCCAATAATTTTTACGCCTGCTGCATGAGCTTGATGATATGGCTTTGCACCTTTGAAACCTGGCAAAAACGAATGATGAATATTGATGATCCGGCCGCTGAATTTTTTGCACAGCTCTGGGCTAAGAATCTGCATGTAACGTGCGAGCACAATGAAATCAATTGCATTCTTGGCCACCATCTCTGAGATTGCCGCTTCATCATTTCCATTTAATTTCACAAACTTAATTCCGTGGCCTTCGACCAAGCTGCGCAAGTCGTCATGATTTGAGGCAACAACTGGGATTTCAACTGGTAGCTCTTCAAGTTCCAAAAGATAAAGTAGATCACGTAAGCAGTGGCTTTCTTTTGTCACCAATACCAATGCCTTTGGCTTCTCTTCGAATGAGCGAATTTTTAATGACGGCGCAAATTTTGCAAGTCCAGTTTCCAAAATCTTTCGTGCTTCTGCCAAAGATTTATCAGATTCAAATCTGGTTCGCATTACGAAGGTATTGGTATTTGGATCGGTGAATTGTTGGTTCTCGATGATGTTGCCACCCGAAGCCAAAATGGCAGTCGTCATTGCATGCACGATGCCTGGTTGGTCTTCGCATTGAAGCGTGGCAATTAAATCCATTGGGGAAGTCTACGTTTGATTAGTGGTCTAAGGTAAATCGACGTAGGAATTTCGGAGCCCACCAGTTGAACTCCCCAAATAATTTCATTAGCGCTGGCACCAAAAATGCACGAACCAATGTTGCATCTAGTAGTACTGCAAATGCAGTGCCAAGTCCCATCAATTTGATTGGCGTTACTCCGCTGGTTACGAACGAAGCAAAAACAACTGCCAAAATCAGCGCCGCAGCAGTGATGATTCGTGCAGATTTTTGAAGTCCAAATGCAACCGAGTCTTCGTTATTTTTACCAGCTAAATGTTCTTCTTTAATTCTAGATAGTAAGAAAAGTTCGTAGTCCATTGATAAGCCAAAGACAACGACAGCTACTAAAATCGAGGTACCGATATCTAGAGAGCCAGTAGTTGTGAAGTCACCAATAATATTTTTAAAGTGACCGCCAATGAAGACATACGAGAGCACTCCAAGCGTTGCACTTAATGAAAGACCATTTAATACAACGGCTTTAATTGGCAAAATTAATGAATTTGTAAAGATGAATAACAAAATAAGGACGCTTATTACAATCCACAATAATGCCCACGGCACAGCCGAATAAATTCCATCTTGCGAATCGGTAAAGTCAGCAGCAGGACCACCAATTAAAGTTCCGCTTGGCGCCGGCAGTTTTCTAATTTCATGTATTAAATCCCTAGCCTCGAGCGATCTTGAGCTCATGCTCTGAATTGCTTGAATCCGTAAATCTTCGCCATATTTTTGAATCGGATTAACCCGAACAATGCCATCAATTTTTGCTAATTCAGTTGCATAATTTTCCGCAGCAGCGAAATTTGAAGTACCATTTTTAATAATAATTTCGATTGGAGAACTTTCCTGTCCAGGAAAACGTTCCTGCAAAACATTGGTTGCGATTACTGCAGGGTCATTTTTTGGAAGCACTCGCACGTCAGTTTGAGCAAAAACTACATCTTTTATTGGAATTGTTAACACACCCAAAATTGCAACACAAACTAGTACGACGGAAACTGGCCGCCTCATTACAAAGCGAGCCGTTTTCGCCCAGCCACCATCACTCTTTGGTTTCAAAACATTTTTTCGAACCGTACCTTTATCAATTCGATGTCCCAGCAATTTAAAAACTGCTGGCAGCGGAATCAAGGCGCCCACGATTGCCAAAGAAACAACTGCAATTCCGGCATAGCCAAAAGATTTTAAGAATGAAAGTGGAAAAACCACCATCGAACCCAAAGTCACCGCAACGGTTAATCCGGAATAGAAAACTGTTTTCCCAGCAGTCTTAACCGTATTTATAACGGCTTCATCAACTGATTTACCATGGTGTATCTCTTCGCGGAAACGATTGACCATTAATAATGAGTAATCGATACCCAAACCAAGACCCATACCGGTAATTAGATTTAGCGCAAAGACACTGACATTTGTAAAGCTTGTAATCAAAAGCAAGATAAAAAACGAACCAAGAATTGCGCTAACACCTACTAGAAGTGGCATTGCTGAGGCAACAAGCGCACCAAAAACGAAGACCAGTAGCAAAAATGAAAGTGGAATTGAAATTGCTTCAGCTATTGCCAAATCTTTTGAGATTTTTCCATTGATAGCTGAGGTGATGACACCAGCACCGCTTGCATAGACTCTAAGTGATTTGTAATCTCCATCGAATTTTTTCTGAATCACTTTTCCGATTTCGCCAACTTTTGCAAAATCTGAACTTTTTGTGAAAATAAATAAATATCCCGCTTTTCCATCTTTGGAAAGAAGTGTCGGGGCAAAACCTGCTGACCAATATGAAAGGGTCTTTTCAACGCCATTTAATTTCAAAACTTCGGATTCAAGTGACTGTGCGTCGCGTACTACGACGGGATCATTGGCCATTCGATCTTTGCCATCAACTACCAAAATAACGCCAGGATCTTTAATTTTTAATTCGTTAACGAAGTAATCAAATACTTTTGCCGAATCGCTCTTTGGATTTGAATAGCCACCGCTATCTAATTTAGTAATTACCGTTGAACCAATTCCACCGGCTGCCAAAATTGCGATTACAAATGTGATGAGCACAAGCTTGCTGCGCTTAACCATCAGGCTACCTAAGCGTTCGAACATTATTCTCCTTGCGGTAAAATTGCCCTATGAGCAATATTTGGCCAGAAGTTACTTCTGACGAAATTGATCCAGCAGATTCTCTGGACCAATCCAAGCGGGATGAGGAAATTCTGCACGATGTCCCACCACATCACAGCTGACGTATATCAATTTTTGTTTTCAGTCTTCTTGCTTTGCGAATCAGTTTTGTAAAAACCCGAACCTTTAAATACGACTCCTACTGTTCCAAAAACCTTTTTGACCTCACCTTTGCATTTTGGACAGATTGAAATTGGCTTATCATTGAATGACTGAACTTCTTCAAATCGATGAGCACAAGCAGTGCATTCGTATTGGTACGTTGGCAAGGTATCTCTCCAAAAAGCTAACTAATTCTTCTGGCTTTAGGACTAGAGGTTAAGTCTAGAGAAGTGAAAGAATATAGGCGAATCGAGAGAGGTGTAGATGAAGGCGTTACTTCGCATTGGGGCAGTGCTACTTGTTACTTTTTTCTCAGTAACAACGGCTGACGCAAATTCACTTGTAAACACAACTCCGATAAGTGGTTCAACGGTAACCATGGCCCCAAGTTCGGTGACCCTCTCGGTTCAAAATCCATTATCTGATTTAGGTAACGAAATTTCCGTCACGGATCCCAAAGGTGTCCGAGTTGATGATGGTGCATTAACTATTAATGGCACCGATGCTGTTATCGGCTTAAAGAAATTAGTAGAACCTGGTTTTTATACTGTTAAGTATTCGTTGATAACTGACAACGATGTACCACTAGTAGGTCAGTATGTTTTTAATTTTGATGCACCAACTGAAATCGCAAGCCCTGAGCCAAGTTCAATTGCCTCTACTAAAACGCAAAGTTCTAGTAACTTTGGAACCACCATCTTTGTCTTATTTATTTTGTTCACAGCAATTGTTGTTTTAATAGTTCTTTCACTATATGCCCGTAAGTTGTACCGAGAGCGCTGATCGAATTGGCATTCGTTAATTCGGTACTAACTTTAAGCAAGTTTTTCCAAACCATATCTGCAATCGTTGTTATTGGCGTATTACTTAGCTTTTCTCTTTTAATTCCTGACGATAAGGGACGAATAAAAGATAGTGTTTTAGATTTACGCCGAATTGGTTTTTATTCGGCAATAATCTGGAGCGTATTTAGTTTATTAACCATATTGGCTTCACTAGCAAACGTGTTAGGTGTTTCAATCAATCAAGTCTTAGATCAAACTATGCTTCGCTCCTATACAACTCAAGTAATTTTGGGCCAATCGCAATTGTTTCAATTACTTGTTGCAGTTTTAATCTCAATTTTATTTTTGAAAATAAACAAGAATTCAATTTCGACAATTTTTTTGATTTTTGCAATAGCTGGGCTGGTTGCACCCGTTTTTCAAAGCCATTCGCCAGATGCAGGTGCGCATGCAATTGCAGCTGGCTCACTAGTTATTCACGTGATTGCAATTTCCTTTTGGGTAGGTGGCTTGATCGCAATTGGCTTAATTTCGGAAGACGATCGTCAGATTGCCGTAAAAAGATTTAGCACCCTTGCTCTTTGGGCAGCGATAGCAGTCACTACAAGCGGTTTAGTAAACGCCTGGGTTAGGTTAAATTTTAAAGCTGCAATTGGGAGTATTTACTTTAATTTAATTTTACTCAAGGTGATTGCGACTGGAATTTTAATTTATCTTGGATATTTGCACCGCAAAAATCTTCTAAAAAGCACAATTGACTGGAGAGCTTTTTTCCGATTAGCCACGTTTGAAATTGGCGTAATGATCTTCGCCTTGGCCGTAGGTGCCTGGCTAAATACCAATCAACCACCCGATCGTGGGAAAGTTGCGCCAAATTTACTTGGGTTTGAGCCAGATGCACTTTTTGCTGGCGGCTCAATCTTCTTCGTTGCGCTGTATTTAAAAGG
>JBDKLQ010000139.1:0-17091 GCA_039795555.1 Actinomycetota bacterium | reverse complement strand
AGTTAATCAAGTCTGACTTCTTTGTAAAAAAAGATGGCAACCCAGGCGCAAATGTTGAAAAATTATTAGCAGCATTGGAAATTGCAAAAACACGACCACTATGGCGAATCATTGTTTCGTTATCAATTCGACATGTTGGACCGACTTCCGCTCAGGCTCTGGCAAACCGATTTAAGTCAATTGGGGCAATCGAAAAAGCTTCGCTTGAATCTTTGGCTGAAGTTGATGGGGTCGGTGGTGTAATCGCTGAATCAATTGTTGAATGGTTTAACGTTGATTGGCATCGTTCAATAATTGATAAATGGCGTAAAGCTGGCGTAATAATGGAGTTATCTGAAAGCGAAATGGCGCCGCAAACACTGGCTGGTTTAACTTTTGTTGTTACTGGAGGTTTAGAGTCGTTTACAAGGGATGGCATCAATGATGTAATTACCTCCCATGGTGGCAAATCTGCGTCATCAGTTTCGAAAAAAACCGACTACTTATTGGTTGGAAGTGATCCCGGTTCAAAATTGACTAAAGCCCAAGAACTTGGCGTTACTGTGATCGATGAGGCGAAATTTAAAGAGTTACTTACTGGCAGATAAGATATGCACATGTTTATGACCGAAGAAGCTATGCGCCAGTTACCTGCCTCTCCTGTCTTTTTTGGAGTTTTCACATTTGCATTCCTTGGCCTATTTCTGTATTTAGTACTGCGTCTTGGCCGCTAAAAAAATTGGAATTTACGGGGGAACTTTTGACCCGATTCATAACGGCCACGTAAAAGTTATTGCACAACTCTTATCTCGTGGCGTTATTGATCAAATTATTTTGGTACCAGCCGGGCAGCCACTGCTTCGTGAAAATACACCAGTTGCAAGTGGAGTGGATCGACTTCAGATGTGCAAATTGGCAACTTCGCAATTAGCGGGTGTAGTTGTCTCCGATCTTGAGATTAAGAGAACTGGGCCAAGTTATGCCATTGAAACCGTAAATGAAATTCAATCCCAAAATCCCGGGGCAGAATTGTTTTGGATCATCGGAAGCGATGCTTACGAAAAAATTGATAGCTGGCATCGAGCTTCAGAATTAAAAGAACTTGTTAGCTTCATTGTCGTTGAGCGGCCAGGGTTTGGTGATGGGTTAGACATTGATGCAATTGATATTTCAGCCACTGAAATTAGAACCGGCCACGATCTAAGTTCGGTACCTTTTGCGGTTCGTAACTACATAAACGAAAAGAAGTTATATGCCAGCAAGTAATAACGTAAAACGCTTGGCACAAATTGCCGCTGATGCCATCAGTGAAAAACTTGGGAAAGATATTTTGGCAATCGACTTATCTGACCAAATGGTATTGAGTGAAGTTTTTTTGATTGCGACTGGCCAAAATCCGAAGCAGGTTGAGGCTATCTCTGATTTCGTAGAAGAGAAAATGCGTGAGGCTGGTGAAAAGCCGGCTCGCCGCGAAAAAAGTGATGAATGGATTTTATTGGACTATTCAGATCTAGTAGTTCATCTTCAATCTGAGAATTTACGAAACTATTACATGTTAGATCGACTTTGGAATGACTGCCCACTTATTGAATTGAAAGTTGATCAAAAGCGATGACTCACTCACATAATCGGATAATTCTGTGGCGTCACGGTCAAACTGATTGGAATGTAGAAAATCGGTTTCAAGGTCATTCGGATATTGCGTTAAATTCGGTTGGTCAGTTCCAAGTTAAACACGCGGCGCCATTAATTGCACAGATGAAGCCGACAAAAATAATTAGCTCCGATTTAGGACGAGCAGTAAACACTGCCAAAGCGCTCGCACTTTTAGTGAATTTAGAGATCGAAATCGACGAACGATTGCGCGAAACAAATGGCGGAAATTGGGAAGGTAAGACTGGCGAGCAAAATCGTGCTGAAGATTTCGCAAACTTTGTTCGATGGATTGATGGCGACGATATTCCAGCAGGTGGAATAGGTGAGCGCAGAATCGAAGTTATGAATCGTGGCGTTGCCGCAATCAAAGATGCGCTTGAGAGCAAAACAAATCAAACACTTGTAGTGGCAACACATGGTGGAACTGCACGATGCATAATTGGCGGATTATTAAATTTACCGGCCACCAACTTCACTTCAATAGGCGGTTTATCAAATGCTTGTTGGTCGATTTTAGAATCTAGTCCTCGCGGCTGGCATTTAGTTGAACATAACGCTGGATCAATACCAGAACCAATTTTGGGCGAAGAATCCGGTGGCGAGAATGTTAGATAGGATAGATAAGTAATTAGGGCCTGTGGCGCAGCTGGTAGCGCACTTGCATGGCATGCAAGGGGTCAGGGGTTCAAGTCCCCTCAGGTCCACAAAAGTACGAATCAAATTCAAATTAATTTAGATTGAAATTAATGGATAGGAATTTACATGAGCACCGAACATCAAGCGTATGACTTCGCTTATGTTCAAGAGAAATGGTTACCAATCTGGGACGAGATTGCACCATTTCGATCTGGTCGCGCAGAGGACAAAAGACCAAAAAAATATGTTTTAGATATGTTTCCATACCCGTCCGGTGATCTTCACATGGGCCATGCCGAGGCTTATGCCCTCGGTGATGTAATTGCAAGATATTGGGTGCAAAAAGGTTTCAATGTGATGCATCCAATTGGTTGGGATGCATTTGGTTTGCCAGCTGAAAATGCCGCAATTAAGCGTGGCGTAGATCCAGCAGCTTGGACTTACGAAAATATTGCAACCCAAAAAGCATCAATGCGTAGATATGCCTGCTCATTTGATTGGGATCGAACCTTTAATACTTGTGATCCTGAATATTATCGATGGAATCAATGGCTATTTTTAAAGTTGTATGAAAAAGGATTGGCTTATCGAAAAAATTCAGCAGTAAATTGGTGTCCAGATTGCCAAACTGTATTGGCCAATGAGCAAGTTGTTGCAGGACTTTGCGAACGCTGCGATACCGCGGTTACCAAAAAGAAATTAAATCAATGGTATTTCAAAATCACCGATTATGCGGATCGACTACTTGATGACATGAAACAGCTTGAAGGCAAGTGGCCTGAGAAAGTTCTAACGATGCAGCGTAACTGGATTGGTCGCTCCCAAGGTGCAAATGTCCAATTTAAAATAGAAGGTCGCACTGAACCAGTAACTATCTACACCACGCGTCCAGATACTTTATTTGGTGCCACTTTTTTCGTAGTTGCCGCCGATAGTGAATTAGCAGCGGAATTGGCGAAGGATTCACCAGCAAAGAAAAATTTTGATCTTTATCTTGAAAAGGTAAAAGCTGCGTCTGATATTGAACGGCTAGCAACGGATCGACCAAAAACCGGAGTCTTTTTAGAGCGGTATGCAATTAATCCAGTCAATAATGAAAAACTTCCGATCTGGGCTAGTGATTATGTGCTTTCAGATTACGGAACCGGCGCGATTATGGCTGTTCCGGCACATGATCAACGCGATTTAGATTTTGCGCGAGCAATGAAATTACCAATTCAAGTTGTGGTCGACACAGATGAAGCTGATCCAAACGAAACGGGAATAGCAACAAGTGGCGATGGAAAATTAATTAACTCCGGTCCATTAGATGGATTAACTAAAGTTGAAGCAATAGAAAAAATAACAAATCTATTGGAATCTGACGGTCTCGGAAAACCAGCTCGAAATTATCGGTTACGCGATTGGCTAATTAGCCGACAACGTTATTGGGGAACACCAATTCCAATCATTCATTGCGACAAATGTGGCGAAGTGCCGGTTCCGGAAAATCAGTTACCAGTTAAATTGCCAGATGCAAAAGGTTTAGATTTGAAGCCAAAAGGAACTTCACCGCTTGGCGCAGCAACAGAATGGCTCAATGTGCCCTGCCCAAAGTGTGCCGCACCTGCAAAGCGAGATACCGACACAATGGATACCTTCGTAGATTCATCTTGGTATTACCTTCGTTATGCCAGTTCGGATGACCACACTCAAGTCTTTGACAAAAAAGAAATTGAAACCTGGCTACCGGTAGATCAATATGTTGGTGGCGTTACACACGCAATTTTGCACCTTCTTTATAGCCGATTTTTCACCAAGGTTTTGCATGACTTAGGAATGGTCAATTTTGTCGAACCATTTACCAAATTACTAAATCAAGGCATGGTCGTAATGGATGGTTCAGCGATGAGCAAAAGTCGCGGAAACCTAGTTCGCCTTTCAGATGAATTACAAAAACATGGTGTTGACGCAATTCGATTAACTATGGTTTTTGCTGGCCCACCAGAGGACGATGTTGATTGGGCTGAAGTTTCACCATCTGGTTCAGTTAAATTTCTCTCCCGCGCTTGGCGACTATCTGGTGATGTAACCAGCAAGCCAGGCGTTGATTTCAAAACTGGCGATTTGAATTTACGGAAAGCTACGCATAAAGCGCTAAACGATGCTGCATTTGCAGTCGAATCTTTTAGGTTTAACGTTGCTGTTGCCAGAATCATGGAATTGGTAAATGCAACTAGAAAAGCAATTGATTCGGGTCCAGGTGCCGCTGATCCAGCCGTTCGAGAAGCAACTGAAGCGATTGCAATCATGCTCTCTCTAATTGCGCCATTTACTGCCGAGGAAATGTGGGAGCGGTTGGGGCATAAACCTGCGGTTGCACTTGCCGGTTGGCCGGTTGTGGATCCCGATTTACTTGTTGCCGAAAACGTAATCGCCGTACTTCAAATCAACGGAAAAATAAAAGAACGGATCGAAGTAGCACCTGATATCACCGATGCCGAATTAGAGGCGAAAGCACTGGCACATCCCGAAATTGTTTCCACCCTTGGTGGCGCGGTGCCAATTAAAGTAATTTCTAGGGCGCCAAAACTAGTAAATATAGTTATCAACAGCTAAAAATTTACCGGCAATTTGCTCCGATTTAATTCGGAGATGAACTTTAAAAACTTTGATGACATCCAAATTTGGTGGCAAAACTTAGAATTTTCTAAACTTCAGCGAAAATCATTAGCAGCAATTGCTGCAGGTGCAATTTTAATTAGCGCAACGGTGATTCTTTGGCCAGATAATCCAAAACCAATTCCAGTCGTTCCGATTTCGGTTCAACCCCCAACAATTATCGTTGATGTTACTGGTGAGGTGAAAAATCCTGGCGTTTATAAATTGCCACCTGATGCGAGAGTGAAAGATGCAATCGACGCTGCTGGATCTGCCAAACCAAGTGCTGATTTGACCGTTTTAAATCTAGCTCGGCTATTGAAAGATGGTGAACAAATTTATGTAGATCGAAAATTTTCACCACAAGCCGTTGCTAAGCATCGCGCCCGAAGCGCAGCCGTGGACCGGGGCCCAATCAATATCAATCGAGCGACCGTTAAAGAATTAGATCGGCTACCTGGTATCGGACCCGTAATCGCCCAAAGAATTGTCGACTACCGAAATCTAAATGGTTCATATGTGGCTATTGAGGACCTTAAAAAAGTAAGTGGTATTGGCGGATCAAAATTCGAAAAAATCAAGAACGCAGTACGCGTTTAATTGATTCAAAACTTGCGGTAGTAGGCGCCAGTGTTTGGATTGGCGCGCTACTGCAGAGTTATTTAAACCCATGGCTAACGTTAATTTTCCTGCTCCCGCTGCTGTTCAAACGAAGCGGCACCGTTTCGATTGTATTAGTCGCACTTTTAGTCGGTGGCTTGGCACTCTCAATTCGGCAAACTGATTTAGCGAATCATAAATTTAGAAATCAAACCAAATTTACAATCGAAATCACCAACGATCCCAAAATCAGAAGTGTGTTAGGTAAATCAAAAGGAGTACCAATTCGATTAATTGCTCCAAAAATAGATGGACTTGTGCCCTCAACAATTATTGAAGTTACCGGAAGTGCAGTCCAATCTAAAGAGGCAAAAGTTTCGGCGCTAATTTTCGCCAATAAATTTAGAATCATTAAAAAGCCGAATCATTGGCAGAAACTCTTAGCAAATGTCAGAGATGGGCTTCGTTCTCGAGTCGGCATAGGTGATGGGGCTTCATTAATCCCAGGAATGGTGTTAGGTGACACCACGCTCCAAAGTAGTGAATTTGCCGAAGCGATGCGCCGGTCCGGATTAACTCATTTAACAGCGGTTAGTGGTGCAAATTTTGCGATAGTTAGCGTCTTTCTTTTATGGCTAATGCAGTGGCCGGTTCGAAATTTAAATTTGCGTTTAATCATCACGGCGCTGTTTCTGATTGCATTTATCGGCTTGGTTAGACCTTCGCCCTCCGTCCTAAGAGCTGCAGCAATGTCTGGAGTTGTGCTTTTTGCAAAATTAAATCGAAATCGAAGCGATTCAATCCCAGCTCTCGGATTTGCTATTGCAGTGGTCGTAATTTGCGATCCATGGCAGGCGCGAGATCCGGGCTTTGCGTTATCTGTATTAGCTACGACTGGTATTTTGCTAATTTCACCTAAATTAAAAATTCCAGAATTTGTGGCCATCCCAATTTCGGCAACAATACTTTGCACGCCAATAATTATTGGACTTAGTGGCTATTTATCATTTGCCAGCATCCCTGCAAATATCCTTTCGGCGCCCTTGGTGGCGCCAATTACTGTGCTTGGTTTTATTTCCGCAATATTTCCGCCGATTTCACCAATTGCGATCCCTATCGCGAAATTATTTGCAATTCTAATTTCAGAAATTGCTTGGATTGCTAGCGGTTTTCCCGTTTTAAATATATCAACGCTCATTTTTTTAATTATTTTAATTATAGTTACTACCTTAAAACGAAAGTTTCTTATCTATCTTGCACTGATTTTCTTGGTTTTAACTTGGCTTCAAAGATGGCCAAACGTTGATTGGCAAATTGCAAATTGCGATGTAGGTCAAGGTGATGCCTTAGTAGTAAATCTTGGCCACGGGCAGGCGGCTGTTTTTGATACCGGACCAGAACCAAAATTGATGCGAAACTGTCTTAGATCTTTGGGAATTAAATCTGTTCCGCTCGTATTGATTACTCACGCGCATAAGGATCATGCTGGTGGAATATTCGGCGTGCCAAACCCAGGAAAAGTGATTACTGCGGCAATCGAAGGCGATACTTTCCAAGTTGGTGATGTAAAGATTGAGATTTTATGGCCGACAAGGCAGTTGATTAATGGTGGAAACAATTTTGAAGAATTAAGTGAAGAAGGTTCAGCATTGAATAACCAAAGCATCGTGGCTCGTGTGACTTCACCAAAATTTTCACTCTTGGTAACTGGAGATATTGAACCGTCGGCTCAAGAACAATTAATTCCACTAATTTCCAAAGTTGATGTCTATAAAGTGGCGCATCATGGATCCAAATATCAAAATGCTTTTTTCACAAAGAAGTTAGAGCCCAAGTACTCGATAATTAGCGTTGGGCATGGGAATAAATATGGACATCCAAGTCAGGGGACGCTGGAGTTACTGGCTAGCTCTCAAGTCTTGCGAACTGATTTAAATGGTGCGGTGGCAATTGATATGGTCCATAATCGAGTTGCTTCAAGTAAAGTCGGGGTATTCGGATTACCAGTTTTTTGGAGAGTGGCGTGAAAGAGATTTATCTAATCTTGGGTAGCGAACCTGCGCTAGCCGAACGCGCTCTTTCTAAATTGCAACTTCAATTAAAAGACGAAAGTGCTGAGATCACTACTTTGTTTGCCGATGAAGTTCGCGATGGATCGATTGTGGATGCGCTGTCGCCATCACTTTTCTCACAGCGCCGAGCGCTAATAATTCGCGAGCTACAAGATTTGGCTGAAGAATTTAAGAATGAAATCACGCAATACTTATCTGCTCCAGATCCAACTATTACATTGATTTTGATTCACAAGGGTGGCGTAAAAGGGAAGGGCTTACTTGATCAAATCAAAAAGGCAAATCCAGAAATAATTCTTTGCGAGCCCTTAAAAAAAGAATCCGAAAAGGAAGAATTTGCCAAAAACCTATTTTTAGATTTAGGTCGAAAAGCTACACCTGGTGCGGTTTCAGCTTTAATAAATGCAACTGGCTCTGATCTTAGAGAACTAAGTTCGGCGATTAATCAGTTAGCTTTTGATGCTCCAGCTGGAGTAATTGAAGAAAACGTAGTAAATAAATATCACCAAGGTCGAATCGAAACTACTGGATTTGATGTTGCGGACAAAGTTTTGGAAGGCGATTATCAATCGGCATTGATTTCACTCCGAAACGCAATATCAACCGGCACAGATCCAGTGATGATTACAAGTGCGATTGCTTCGGCACTTAGGGGATTGGCTAAAGTTTCGGGTACTAACCGAGCTGAGAATTCATTTGCACTTGCTGGTCCATTGGGTATGGCGCCATGGCAAATCGATAAGGCACGCCGACAACTCTCTGGTTGGAATTCGATAACTTTGAAGAGCGCAGTAATTGCAATTGCAAAATGTGATGCACAAGTTAAAGGTGGGGCCAGTGATCCAATTTATGCGTTGGAGCAGGCAGTCAGCGTCATCACTTCTGCCCGATCCCAGCGTTAAATCGCCCCGATTTGGGTGGGCGTTAGAGCGCTGGTAATCTTTGGCGCTGTTAAACAATAGGGAGTAATTAAGTGGCAAATATCAAGTCTCAAGTAAAGCGAATTAAGACCAACGAGAAAGCGCGCGTTCGTAACGTCGCTGTTCGTTCTTCGCTAAAGACTGCTATTCGTAAATTTCGCGATGCAATTACTGCCGGTGATAAAAACACAATTAAGTCTGAACTTCGTGCCGCATCTCGCGCATTAGATGTTGCAGTTTCAAAGGGTGTAATTCACTCTAATCAAGCTGCAAACAAGAAGTCAGCAATGGCTAAGTCAGCTGATAAAGCTGGCGCTCGCTAAATTCTTAGAAATTAATTAGCCGCTCATGCCGGCAATTCCATTATCGAAGGCGCCACAACCGGCGGCTACTGATCCCGCTCAAATTCGAAATTTTTGCATCATCGCGCATATCGATCACGGCAAATCAACTCTTGCTGACCGAATGCTGCAAATAACAGAGGTTGTTGAAGCAAGAAATATGCGTGCCCAATATTTGGATCGAATGGATATCGAACGCGAACGAGGAATAACAATCAAATCGCAAGCAGTTCGCCTACCTTGGCGTAGCGGTAAAGATGGCAAGGATTACATCCTTAACATGATTGACACCCCCGGCCACGTTGATTTCACATACGAAGTTTCTAGATCACTCGCAGCGTGCGAAGGTGCAATCTTATTAGTTGATTGCGCTCAAGGAATTGAAGCCCAAACATTGGCAAATCTCTACTTGGCAATGGAAAACAATCTTCAAATTATCCCAGTTCTAAACAAAATAGATTTGCCAGCTGCACAACCAGATAAATTTGCAGCCGAGTTAGCGAAATTAATCGGTTGCGAACCAGATGATTGTCTTCGCGTTTCTGGAAAAACGGGCGATGGCGTCTTGGAATTACTTGATCAAATTGTCGAACAAATCCCGCCACCAACAGGTGATGCGAAAGCTCCGACCAGAGCCCTGATCTTTGATTCGGTTTATGACACCTATCGCGGTGTAGTTACTTATGTGAGAGTTGTCGACGGAAAACTTTCGCCGCGCGACACAATTCAAATGGTTTCTACCGGAATTAAACATGAATTGCTAGAAATCGGAGCTATCTCACCAGAACCTACGCCTAGTAATGGATTAGGAGTTGGCGAAGTTGGTTATCTAATTACTGGCGTAAAGGATGTTCGCCAATCTCGCGTTGGTGACACCGTTACTTTATACAGCAATCCAACACCAAAACCACTTGCTGGCTACAAAGATCCAAAGCCAATGGTGTTTTCGGGATTATTTCCAATTGATGGCGCAGATTTTCCATTACTTCGCGATGCTCTAGATCGGTTGCGACTAAATGATGCTGCGCTAGTTTATGAACCAGAAAGCTCGGCAGCATTGGGATTTGGTTTTCGTTGCGGATTTCTTGGGCTTTTACATATGGAGATTGTGCGCGAACGTTTAGAGCGCGAAGCGGGGTTAAATCTTATTTCAACCGCCCCAAACGTAGTTTATAAAGTTGAATTAGAAGATGGTAAAGAGGTAGTTGTTACCAATCCTTCAGAATTTCCAAGCGGGAAAGTTACTTCGGTAAAAGAACCAATTGTAAAAGCAACAATTTTGTCACCATCCGAATTTATTGGTTCCATTATGGAGTTATGCCAAGATCGACGCGGCGTGCTACTAGGTATGGATTACTTATCTGAAGATCGGGTTGAAATTAGATACGACTTACCTCTCGCTGAAATTGTTTTTGATTTCTTTGATCAACTTAAATCTCGAACTCGTGGTTATGCCTCACTCGACTACGAAGAGAAAGGCGATCAAGAGGGCAATTTAGTTAAAGTGGATATTTTGCTCCAAGGTGAAACCGTGGATGCATTTAGCGCCATTGTGCATCGTGATAAAGCTTATGCATACGGTGTAATGATGACTGGGAAACTACGCGAACTAATTCCGAGACAGCAATTTGAAGTGCCAGTACAGGCAGCAATTGGGTCAAAAATTATTGCCCGCGAAAATATTCGTGCGATGCGCAAAGACGTTTTGGCAAAATGTTACGGCGGAGACATTACTCGTAAGCGAAAACTTCTTGAGAAACAAAAAGAAGGTAAAAAGCGAATGAAGATGGTGGGACGAGTAGAAGTGCCACAAGAGGCTTTCGTTGCTGCGCTTGCAACTGACGCTGATATCGAAAAAATTAAAGCTGCTCGCGAAAAATAATGCTCTCGTTTTACGTTCACATCCCATATTGCATAAAAAGATGCGGGTATTGCGACTTTAATACATATGCTCCAAATGAAGTCGCAAAAGATTCTAGTTTCATAGATTCTTTGATGGCGGAAGTCTCGTTTGCGGCCCGAACTCAAAGCAGTCAAGTGCCGACAATATTTTTTGGTGGCGGCACACCTTCGCTGATGAGTGCAGATGAATTGGGACGTGTCATTGGCTTGATAAAACAGCGTTGGGAATTGACCACTGATTGCGAAATCACAATGGAAGCTAATCCAGATTCGTTGAAAAATATTGCAAGTTATCGCGAAATTGGAATTAATCGACTTTCAATTGGAATGCAATCAGCTGATCCAAATGTATTAAAAGTATTGGATCGAACCCATAATCCAAATAACGTAGAAAAGGTAATAACTAAAGCTCGCGATGCAGGCTTTGAAAATATTAGCGTTGATTTAATTTATGGAGTTCCTGGTGAAACACTGGAGCAGTGGGAAAGCACGGTTAATACTGCCCTCGGATATGGTTTAAATCATTTAAGTGCATATTCCTTAATTGTTGAACCGAATACGAAACTAGCCAATCAAATTAGCCGCGGTGAAATTTCTAAACCGGATGATGATTTAGCTGCCGAAATGTATTTGGTCGTAGACGAATTAGCGACTAGTAAAAATCTAGCTTGGTATGAATTAAGCAATTGGGGCGAACCCGCAAAGCATAATTTAGTTTATTGGCGGAATAAAAATTGGTGGGGCTTGGGGCCAGGTGCGCATTCACATGTAGATGGCGTTCGCTGGTGGAATGTAAAACATCCAAATACCTATAAAGCGAAGTTGGATTCTTTTGAATCTCCCATGCAAGATCGCGAAACATTAACTGCGGATCAAATTCGTGACGAAACGATCATGTTACAGCTTAGATTGCGTGAAGGTTTAGATCTTTCCAAATTACCTGAATCAAAGATAAAAGTCTTAGATAAATTTGGTGATGAAATTGTTGTTAAGGACAATCGGGCAGTTTTGACCTTAAAAGGTCGGCTTTTAGCTGACCGTATAGTTCGGGAATTGGTTTTGTAGGATACGGATATGGCAGATTTCTATGAACTACTTGGTGTAACACGGGATGCCTCTTCTGACGAAATCAAGCGCGCTTATCGAAAGATCGCACGAGAATTGCATCCCGATATAAATCCCGATCCAGAAGTTCAAGAGAAATTTAAAGAAGTGACTGCGGCTTATGATGTTTTGAGCGATCCGCAAAAACGTCAGCAATATGACCTAGGCGGTTCACAATTTGGCGGTTTTGGACCAGGCAATTTTGGTTTTAGCGACATCATGGATGCCTTTTTTGGTGGTGGTACTGGCAATCGTGGACCGAGACCAAGAATGCGCTCCGGACAAGATGCCTTAATTAGAGTTGAAGTAACTTTAGAAGAAGCTTGCTTTGGCACTGATCGTGAAATCGCAGTTGAAAGCGCTGTAATTTGTAACAAGTGCAGTGGAAGTGGTTGTTCAGATGGAACTAAACCAGAGTCGTGCAAAGTTTGCGGTGGCCGCGGCGAAACGCAACAAGTAACTAGATCCATTATTGGCCAAGTTATGACGAGTAGACCATGTGCAAGTTGCCAAGGATTTGGAACAGTAATCAAAAATCCGTGCAATGAATGTGTCGGTGATGGGCGAGTTCGAGCCAAACAAACTATTGAGGTAAAGATTCCAGCCGGTGTTCAAACCGGTAATCGAATTCAACTTGCAGGCCGCGGTGAAGTTGGTCCGGGTGGTGGGCCAGCCGGAGATTTGTATGTTGAAATTATTGAGAAAGAACACGAATTTTTAGTTAGAGATGGTGATGATTTGCACATTGCGCTCACGATTCCTTTTACGGCGGCCGCTCTTGGAACTCAAACTTTGATTAAAACTTTAGATGGAGAAAAAAAATTAGAGATCAAACCGGGTACCCAAAGTGGTTCCGAAATTAGATTGAAAAATCTTGGAATTAACCATTTACGAGGACACGGTCGAGGCGACTTAATAGTTCATGTCGAAGTGGTTACTCCTACAAAATTAAGCAAAGATGAGATTTCGCTGCTCCAGCAGTTTGCAAAAATTCGTGGCGATGATGGGGATAGTGCAAAAGTTTCAAATGACGGTTCATTATTAGGAAAATTACGGGGAGCATTTAAATTCTAATGAATCTTTTTTACACAACAGAAATAAGTGCCAAGATTGGCGACCTTTTGAAAATTGGCGGTGATGATGCCCACCATATTGATCGGGTTCTTCGAATGAATGCCGGTGAGACTCTTATCGTTTCGAACGGTCGTGGCGAATGGGCTGCTGGAAAGATAAGGAAGGTTAGTAAAAAAGAGGTTGAAGTAGAAGTTTCAGAAGTAGGTTTTGAAAATCAACTTGAAAATAGAATTACAGTTGCCCAAGCTTTAACGAAATCAGATCGAGCGAAAGAAGCATTGGAACTGCTAACTGCAAGTGGCGTAGAAGAAATCATTCCATGGAAAGCTGCGCGGTCAATTGGCAAAGATTCTAGGAAGTGGAAAATCACAAGCGTTGAAACCGGAAAGCAAGCACGGTGTTTTTGGTTACCAGAAATATCGGAAGATCACGATTTCAAGGAATTGATATCGGCTGCCAAAAATTTTGATCAAATTTTAATCTGTCACGAAGCCGCTTCCGAACCAATTTCAAAAGTTGTTAAAAAATCAACAAAGACTTTAATTGTGATCGGTCCAGAGGGTGGACTTACAGAAACTGAAATCGCGGAATTAACTGCGATTAATGGCCAATTAGTCAGATTAGGTCGTCCAATATTACGATCAGCACATGCTGGAATTGCCGCAGTATCGGCGGTATCTGCCTTGATGGGAAATTGGTAATGACCATTGAATGTATTTTTTGCAAAATAATCGATAGAGAAATTCCGTCAGATTTAATTTTTAAAGATGAAAATGTAATTGCTTTCAAAGATTTGAACCCACAAGCGCCTACACATTTATTGTTTGTTCCCACAATCCATGTTGAAAATGCAGCGGAACTCGCCAAAATTTCTCCGGTATTACTTGGTGCACTTTTTAATGCGGTTGGGAAAGTTACCCACGAACTCGCGATAACGGATTACCGAACCGTTTTTAATACCGGCGCTGGGGCCGGTCAGAGCGTTTTCCATGCTCATTTGCATCTACTTAGTGGTCGCGAATTTGGCTGGCCGCCGGGTTAATTCAAAGCATTAGACTTATCAGCACATGGATAGAACTTTAATTACGGTTCCGGCCGCCATCCCTATGGTCGCATTAATCGGACCAACTGATTCAAATTTACGTTTAATTGAAACCGCATTTCCAAATGTTTCAATGACTGTGCGTGGAAATGAAATTGCACTACGTGGAGATTTAGAAGAATGTTCCAAAGTTGAAACTTTGATTTCAGAACTATTGGTCGTGATTCGAAGTGGTCAAGAAATAAACCAAGATGTGATCAAGCGATCAATCTCTATGTTGAAACAAGACCCACAAAAACATCCAGCCGAGGTTCTTTCACTAAATATTTTAAGTAATCGTGGTCGAACAATTAGGCCCAAGACGGCAAATCAAAAACATTACGTTGAAGCTATAGGTGAAAACACAATTACTTTCGGGATTGGCCCAGCCGGTACTGGTAAAACTTATTTAGCAATGGCGAAGGCAGTCGCAGCCTTGCAGGCCAAAGAAGTAAATCGAATTATATTGACTCGGCCGGCAGTTGAAGCAGGAGAACATTTAGGATTTTTACCGGGTACTTTAAGTGAAAAAATTGATCCTTACTTAAGGCCGCTTTTTGATGCACTGCATGACATGTTGGATCAAGATGCGATTCCGCGGTTGATGCAAGGCGGGGTGATCGAAGTTGCACCTTTGGCATACATGCGTGGTCGTACTCTTAACGATGCTTTCGTAATTTTGGACGAAGCGCAAAATACAACACCAGAACAGATGAAGATGTTTTTGACTAGATTGGGTTTCGGATCAAAAATGGTAATAACCGGAGATGTAACTCAAATTGACTTACCAAATGGTCAAAAATCAGGGTTACGAATCGTGCGCGAAATTTTAGATGGAATTGACGACATTGCATTTATTGAGTTGTCCGCCGAAGATGTTGTCCGCCATCGATTAATAAGTGAAATCGTTTCAGCGTACGCAGAGCATGACGAAAAAAGAAATCAAGCAATTTCGCAAACGCGTCAGATTCGCAATTAATCGACGGAAATGATTGAAGTTATAAATAAATCTGGCATTGATTGCCCTGAAGCTGAGATTAAAAAATTGCTCAGTTTTTCAATCAGTGAATTGGGTCTTGCGCCAGAATGTGAACTTACCTTGACCTTCATCGATGATGCTGAAATGGAAAAGCTTCACATCCAATGGATGAATTTGTCTGGATCAACAGATGTAATGAGTTTTCCAATGGATGAATTAAAGCCCAATGAAAAAAATCCGGGAATACTTGGAGATATCGTAATTTCACCTCGATACGCTAAATTAAATGCGAAAAAGGCAGGACACTCCACAGAGCATGAAATAAAAATTTTGGCCGCTCATGGATTACTTCACTTATTAGGTTATGACCATCAAGAATTAGAATCAGAAAAAATTATGTTTGCGTTGCAAGAAGACTTGGTGAAACGCTATGAATAAAATTTTAGCGAATTTTCTAAATTTGATTACACCTGGTCGTCGTTTCAAATTGGATCAATTGAATTTAAAGATGATAATTGATGAGGCTTTTGGCCAAGGTGTAATTCATGAAACTGAACAGGAAATGCTTCATTCAGTGATTCAATTAGGCGACACTTTAGTCAGAGAATTGATGGTCCCGCGAACCGAAATGGTTTGGGTTGAATCAGATAAAACATTACGACAAGCGCTATCTCTTGCGTTGAGATCAGGTTATTCTCGAATTCCAGTTATTGGCGAGACTCTTGATGAAATTAGGGGAATCGCTTATATAAAAGATTTGGCAAAGCGTGCCCATGATCATCACAGCGCTGAAACCACTGAGATGGTCAGCCAACATATGCGCCCGGTGGTCTTTGTGCCGGAGATTAAGATGGCATCAGAGTTGTTAAAAGAAATGCAGCGCGGTCAAATTCACATGGCAATTGTTGTTGATGAATATGGCGGAACAGCCGGTTTGATTACCATCGAAGATATCATTGAAGAAATTGTTGGTGAAATTGGCGATGAATACGATGAAGACCACGAACAATTCGAATGGTTAAGTGAAAACAAGGTACGAGTTCAAGCGACAATTCACGTAGAAGATCTAGTTAAAGAATTAGATACTGAAATTGATTTAACAAGTTATCAAGACGTTGACACTATTGGCGGCGCTATGGCGAAGGTACTAGGTCGGGTGCCAATTCCAGGATCACATTTTATGTTTGGTGTGTGGAAAGTAACTGCAGAACGGCCAATCGGACGACGCCGCCGAATTAGCAGCATGATTCTTGAACGTTCAGAGGATCAAAGTGAGGACGAGCTTTAAATAAGTTATAGTCTGCCCTCATGCGCGTAGTGCGTTTTACCAATGGCGGTGACCCGCAATATGGCGTTCTCGAAAACAATGAACTAATCACGGTATTAAATGGCGATCCGCTTTATAACGGAATTCAAAGGACCACAACCCATTTAAAGCTTTCAGAAGTTCGATTACTCGCCCCAGTATTGCCACGTAGCAAGGTCGTACATGTGGGAAAGAATTTTCAAGATCACGCTGAAGAAATGGGTGGCGGAGTACCAATCGAGCCCCTAATATTCTTGACGCCAAATACTGCAGTTATTGGTCCAAACGAAACAATTGTCTGGCCTCGAATTAGCGAACGCATTGATTTTGAAGGCGAACTGGTGGTTGTGATTGGCCGAATTTGCAAAGATGTTCCACGCGAACGTTACAAAGAAGTAATTTTTGGTTACACAATTGGAAATGACATCACAGCGCGTGATTTGCAAAATCGTGACGGCCAATGGACTAGGTCAAAGAGCTTTGACACCTTTAAGCCAATTGGGCCATGGATCGAAACGGATTTTAATTTATCTTCGGCTGAGTTGAAAACGACGGTAAACGGCGCAGTTGTTCAGCAAGATAAGCTTTCAAATATGATTTTTGACTTGCCTGAAATCATTCACCACATTACTCAGGTCATGACGTTGCTTCCAGGTGACATTATTTATACTGGTACGCCGCACGGAATTGGCCCCTTGCCAGAAAAATCTGAAGTAACAGTATCGATTTCGGGAATTGGTGAACTAACAAACAAAGTTAGCGGCCGTGGCTAGCATTTCTAAAGAAATTCGTGTCCGTTTC
>JBDKLQ010000138.1:0-9404 GCA_039795555.1 Actinomycetota bacterium | reverse complement strand
TCTGACCATTTTTATGGGCTTCGATAATCAATTGGCCATTTTCGGTGAAGACACTTACACAAGTTTTAGTGGTGCAATCCTCAGCGTGACTGGCGATTGGAAAAAGTGTAAAAATAATTATTAGCGACAATTTTTTCATTTGCGAAAGATAGATAAAGTGGTGCCATGGCAATCCGAGATGGCGATGGTTGGGTTGATTGCCGCTGCGGTGGAAAACATTGGGGCTTAAATGGCGCAGCCGGTTTGATGTTGTTACGTGAGCGTTCGATTTTGATGCAGCATCGCGCCGATTGGGTACATAACGGCGACACCTGGGGCTTACCAGGTGGCGCTCGTGATTCTCACGAAGATGCTATCGCTGCCGCAATTCGCGAGGCGGTTGAGGAAACTGGAATAAATGGCGAGCTAGTTACCCCGCTCAATATTTTTACCGACGATCATTTGGATTGGCGTTACGAAACGGTTTTAGCGAAAGCAGATCCAAATTTAGAACTCGGCGATTGGAATCAAGAGACCAAAGATATGGCCTGGGTACCAATTGAAAACGTAGACAAATTGCCGCTCCATCCAAGTTTTGCCAGAACCTGGCCCGCTATTTACCAGCTAGTCGTCGCAAACTTTCTCTAATTATTTTTCCATCACTGGTGCGCCAAAAAGGTGGCATCGAATTTAACAAGATATTGCCATAACGTTTGGTGACAATTCGTGAATCTAAAATTGCTACTACTCCCCGATCTTCAGTACTTCTAATTAATCGCCCAGTTCCTTGCGCAAGCAATAGCGCAGCCCGTGGCAAGGAAACTTGCATAAAGCCAGAACCGCCAGCTAAATCAGCTTCCGCCGCACGAGCGCTCATAACTGGTTCATCAGGTCTTGGAAATGGAATTCGATCAATTGCAACTAAGGTGCACGATTTCCCGGGCACATCAACTCCCTGCCACAACGTCATGGTTCCGAGCAAAATTGAAGTTTCATCTTCCACAAATTTTTCTATTAACGGAGCTACGGCATCACCTTTACGTTGAGTAATTATTCGAATTGGCAATTCCGCTAAAACTTTTCGCAAATGCGCATCGGCAGCTTCGACGCCGCGCCATGAACTAAATAACGCTAATGTCCGGCCACCTGCCGCATCAATTAATTCGCCAAGTTCTTCTAGTGCTTCGATTGAAATGCCATCTCGGGTTGGTTCGGGTAAATGTTTTGGTAAATAAAGCATTCCTTGATTGGCGAAATCAAATGGCGAACCAACGTCCAACATTTGAACATTTGATGGATCCATCTGCCCTTCTGGTATTTCGGATTCATCTTCTTGCACATCTGAGGCGAACCCAATTGATTTTGCCAGGGCATCAAAACCTTTGCCGACTGTTAAAGTTGCCGAAGTTGCAATCACAGGCGTTTTAGTCAGCATGTTTTCGCGTAGCACTTGGCTAACTGAAAGGGGCGCTAAATAAAGTGTTTTATAAGTTGGTTCAAACCATAAAACTTGGCCACCACCGGTTTTTAATAATTTGCCGCAAGTTTGATTGATTTCATTAATGGCACCTTTGACTCGGGCCCGATCCGCTAATTGATCCGTATCGATAATTTCATCATCGGCGCTAAATGAATTGGCAATCGCCTGGGCGCATTCGCGCACCTTTCGAATTGGTGCCTCCAAATCACTTGGCAATTCATCCAATCGACCAGCGACGCCAAATTCAGCATAACCTTCAATCGCATCGGTAAAAGAATCAGATGCATGTGTTAAATTTTCAGCTAATTTTCCGGGCACATATTTTCGTGCCATCGCTGCAGCTCTAGCAACTCGTTGCGCCGTCAATTCTTCAGTTACTGCTTGAGTTGTACGATCCATAAATTCATGGGCTTCGTCTAAAACAATCGCGTCGCGTTCGGGCAAAATTGGATGCGAATCGACAATTTCAATTGCCAGAAGCGTGTGATTAGTTACCACCACATCTGCTTGCTGTGCCCGTACTTTTGCATTAGCGGCAAAACATTTATCACCATACGTACAAACATCAGCACCCACACATTCGCGGCCCGAAGTGGAACTCGCAGCCCAAACTCGGCGATCAACTTCGGGGGCATCGTCGCGATCTCCCGATACACCTGGGGTCATCGCCCAACTGCGAAGGCGCTGAGCATCTTTTCCAAGAGAAGAAAGTTCTAAAACTAATTCACCATCCGGATCTGGTTCATCACTATTTAATTTCTGGAGACAGACATAATTGCCAACGCCTTTATAAATGCCATACGAAATTTCGCGCTTTAATTCTTTTTCAAGTGCCGGAACGATTCGAGGCAAATCTCGTTCAACTAATTGCCGCTGTAGCGCCAAAGTGGCAGTGGCAATCAATATTTTTTTCCCGCTAACAAGTGCCGGAACCAAATAGGCAAGTGACTTTCCAGTTCCGGTGCCAGCTTGGACCATTAAATGGTGGCGATCGCTGAGGGCATTGGCGACTGCTTCGGCCATCTCAATCTGCCCTTCGCGGGGAGCGCCCTCAATCGCCCCGACAGCCACATCTAAGGCAGCTCGAACCTTGGCTAAATCGCTCACCCATCAACCTTAACAAGGTTGATTTGAAGTAGTTGAAATTTCAACTACTTTTGGTTATGCTCTGGTTATGTCGAAAATGCCCGCGTTATATATCGGCCACGGAGCGCCGATGTTGCTCGATGATCCGATTTGGACCTCAGAGTTAAAGCAGGTGGCGGCTTCGCTGCCAAAACCAAAAGCGATTTTAATTATTTCCGCACACTGGGAATCAGAACCGGTAACTATTTCAAATCCAGATGCAGCAACGCCGTTGGTTTATGACTTCTATGGCTTTGCTCAAAAGTATTATCAAATGACTTACGAAACTCCAGAAGCGCATAACTTAGCTAAATTAGTTGGGTCGATGATGCCCGATAACGAAACCGTGGTGCAATCAAATCGCGGTTTAGATCACGGCGCTTGGGTGCCGCTAAAGGTTATGTATCCAGATGCAGATATTCCAGTTTTGCAAATGTCGATGCCGACATCAGATCCAGTTAGATTGATGGAATTAGGAAAGCGGCTACAGCCATTACGTGAACAAGGTGTACTGGTAATTGGCTCTGGATTTATGACACATGGTCTGCCATTTTTAAAAGAGTGGCGCATCGATGCGACCGCGCCAACTTGGTCAAGTGATTTTGATACCTGGGCAAAAGAGGCGCTAAACAAGGGCGATGTCGACACCCTTTCGAAATTTAAAGAATTGGCGCCAGGCATGCCTTATGCCCACCCAACAGTGGAACATTTCACTCCGCTTTTTGTAACTTTAGGTGCGAGTGCAAATGCTGAAGCTGCACCCGAAACTTTAATTGAAGGTTACTTCATGGGGCTTTCAAAGCGTTCAATTCAAGTCGCTTAATAGCGCCATTTCATTTAGCGCATGGCAAGCAGCGCGAAGTACCGGAATAGCTAATGCGGCTCCGGTTCCTTCACCTAAACGAAGTCCTAAATCCAAAATTGGATTGATTGATAAATAATTTAGCGCCGCAATTGCGCCTGGTTCGGCAGAATTGTGGGCAGCCATCAAAAATATTTTGCAATCTTCTTTAATGCGCGTAGCAATCAATGCAGCGGCAGTCGTAATTACACCATCTAGTAAGACCGGAACTTCTTCAGATGCAGCACGCAAAATAAAACCTGCCATTGCAGCTACTTCAAAACCACCAATTCGTGCCAATATTTCGACGCCACTTAGATTCGGTTCTAAATTAGCTAGAGATTTAACAATTTCTTTTTTCCGTTCAAAAGTTTCATCCGAAATTCCTGAGCCGCGCCCCGTTACTTCTATTGCACTCTTTCCGGTTATATAACTGATGATTGCTGCTGAAATTGTGGTGTTCCCGATTCCGATTTCGCCAACACCTAAAAATCTAGATCCACCCGCAATCAATCGCTCCGCTGTTTGAGCTCCCACTTCAAGAGCATGAATTGCATCTTCCTCAGTCATGGCATTTTCAAATCGAACGTCGTTAGTTCCGGCACCAATTCTGTGATTGTAGATATCAGGGTGCGTTGTGGGTGCGACAGTGCCAACGTTTACGATCTCTAAATAAATGTCATTTGCGGCGCATATCGCGCTAATTGCAGCTTGTCCTCCAGCAGCTAAATCACCCATTTGTTTTGTAATTATTTGCGGCCAAGGCGTTACCGAATCATCTTTTGCAATTCCGTGGTCACCAATAAAAACCGCAATTGCTGCCGGATCAACGCCTGGTTTATAAGACTTTCTAATTCCAGCAATTTTCGCAACCAAAGGTTCGAGCTGGCCCAGTGAACCCGGTGGTTTGACTAACGCATCAAATTTTTTCCGAGCTGCCAATTCATATCCGGTATCAAAAGAATATTCGCTCGCCAGTGCACGCTTGTAGGCCGATTCCTTGTTACTCAAATTCAGCCAGAATTCGTTATCCAAATTAGTTCCGCTAAAAATAAAATCTACGCCTGCAGCAAGTGCAGCAATTCGATCCGACTCTAGGTCCCCGACATACAAACATACCTCCGGAGGTAGATTCAATTTTTCAAGTGCAACTTCGATCGGCTTTGGGTCTGGTTTGTGTACCCCAATTTCCGCAGTGGCAATTATGACTTCAAATTTTTCGCTCAAATTAACTTCGGCTAATTTGGCCTTGATCTGTTGAGATGTAATTTCATATGTATTTGAAACAATTGCCAGTCTAACTCTCCCCGATAACTTCGCAATTAATTCAGAAGCTCCATACATCAAAATAATATTTCGCTCTTCTGCAGGTTTTCCAGAATAGTCACCGACAATTAGAGTGTTTCCCAAATCAAAAATAATTGCTTGGTATTTTTTTAAAGTCATTAGAAATGTAACCCGCCTGCAAAAAGCAATAAAATAAAACTCTCCGAAATCTGAGCAGCTGCACCCAATACATCGCCAACTACCCCGCCAATTTTGCGGCGAACCCAAATCAAAAAAATGACATTTGGAATAATCAATAAAATGAGATACAGAAATGAAGTAATTCCGATAATTGGCCAAATTAAAATCAACGTTAAAAAATTAGCAATCGCCAAATCTTTAATCTTGACTTCGCGAGCGTATGTGGCGCCCATCCCTTCTCCATTTGGCGCTGCCTTGGTTAGCATCAAATAAATCGGAACTAATCGCGCCAGAGTATGACTAACTATCAATGCCCCAATTGCAACGCGCGGTTTCATCGAACTTACGAGTGCAAATTGCAAAATTAATTGCATGGAGATTGCAACGACCGCATAGGTGCCATGCCTAGAATCTTTCAAAATGCGCATTCGATCTTCAGGGTTCCATCCACCTACTAACGCATCAGCCACATCACCTAAGCCGTCAAAATGAAATGCACCAGTAATTAGAATAGAAATAATCATCGCTAAAGCTGCCGCAATAGCTTTTCCAAAAATTTCATAAGTTAGAAAATAAGTTATCGCAGAGGCCAAACCAACAAATGCGCCTACTACTGGAAACCACCTCGCGGCACGTCGCAAACTAATTTCCGGTTTATGTTTAATCGGAATTCGCGTCATAAACGCAAATGCCACTTTAATGTCAGTAATCATTTAATTCTGCTCGCAATTCCAAAGTGAAGAAAATAAACTGCATCGCTGGCAGCGGCAAATTCTTGATTCATTCGACCAGATAGATCTCTAAATTCACGGGACACAGAATGCATTGGCACAATACCTTCACCAACTTCATTAGTTACAAAAATTATCTCTTCTTTGCGAGTTTTCGCTGCATTAATTACTGCTTGAAAATTATAAGATTTTGCCTCTAAATTATTTGATAGCCAGAGCGTTAAACAATCTACCAAAATCACGTCATCGCTTTTACTTATCGCTGCGACCAAATCAAGTGGTTCTTCAATTAATTTAAAGGCAGGATTGCGATCAAGTTGGTGGCGCTTGATTCGATCAGCCATTTCCTCATCAATAGCCTGGGCAGTAGCAATAAAAATTGGGTTAGCGCTAAGACGCAAAGCCAATTCCATTCCAAATCTACTTTTACCGCTACGGGCGCCGCCGCCAACAAGAATCAACGAAGTTCCCTCGTAGGCATAACAACTGAGCGGCCCGAATCCAAAGTGTGAACGCTTATTCGATTATCAAAAACTTGTTTAAACACCGTCGAATTAATTACATCTTGGGATGGTCCATCAACTACAACAGTTCCGCGATTCATCAAGATAAATCTCTCAGCAAACATCGCGCCCAACGTGATGTCATGCATTGTTGAAATGATTGTTACGCCAGATTGTTTCAAATCTTCAATTTGGCTTAGAGTTTGAATTTGATGATGTAAATCTAGAGCACTCGTCGGTTCATCAAGCAGCATGATTTCGGGCTCTTGGACTAATGCACGCGCCACCAGAACTCGTTGCATTTCACCGCCAGATAAATGGGTAACAAATTGACTACGCAATCCAACAAGCTGACATTTTTCTATGACGTTGCCGACGATTTCACGGCCGTGCTTAGCGTCCCGGCCCCAACCATCTTTCTTAGATCGACCAAGTGCCACATATTCCGTAACACTCATTCCCGCTGGAATCTCTGGACGTTGAGGTACGAAAGCGATGTTTCGCTTCATGTCACCATGAACTTCGCGATCATCAATTTTGATTGAACCACTATAGGCGTTCATGCCAAGCAAACTTTTTAGAAAAGTAGTTTTACCAGCACCATTTGGGCCAACCAAGCAAGTCCAAGTGTTATTAGGAATTTCTAAAGTAATTGCCTTTAAAACTTCAATCGCACCGTATCGAACAGATAAATTTTCAACTTTAATCATGGTTGCAATCTCCGCGCCCTAAGTACAAATAAGAAAAAAGGTGCACCCACAAATGCCGTCAATACTCCAATTGGCAGTTCGGCAGGCGCTAATAAAGTTCGAGCGCCTAGATCGGCTAGCACCAGAAAAGCTGCGCCAGCAAGTGAAACAGTTAAAAGTGCACGATTAGTTGCTCGATGTAATAAACCGCGGACTAAATGTGGAACCACAATTCCAACAAAACCAATTAAACCGCTTGCGGAAACTGCTGTCGCAGTTGCAAGTGTTGCAGCAGCAACGGCAACAATCCGAATTCGATTCGGATGAATCCCCAACGAATATGCTTCTTCATCACTCAGCATCAAACCATCTAATTGCTTCGCAATTAGAATGAGAATTGCTAATGAAATAAAAATGTAAATACTTGCCCATTTTACGGTGTCCCAATCTGCTACGGTTAATTCTCCTAAAATCCAAGAATAAACTGTTCGCAAAACCGCACTATGGCGTTGATGCAAATAAGTTTGAATTGCAGTTGCAAATGAACCAACTGCAATTCCAGAGAGCAAAAGACTTCGCGGATCGGCGTAAAACGAACCTGAAACAAAAAACGTAGCGACTACTGCTAAAACCCCACCAAGAAAAGCAAACAGGGGTAGGACAGCGTGAAAACCATTTTGTCCACCTAATATTGCAATTGTGGCTCCAAGCCCGGCGCCCGCTGCAGCGCCAAGTAAATATGGATCCGCAAGAGGATTTCGAAACACGGTTTGGTAAACCGCACCAGATGTTGCTAGCGCGGCACCCACTAGAGCTGCAAGCGCAACCCGTGGTAGCCGAATATCCAGAAGAAGTGTTCGATCTAAGTTGGATAATCCCCCATCCATCCCAAGTAAAGTTTTAACAATTTTTGCGAAGCCAAGATTTACCGGTCCAAAACTAATTGCTAATAATCCAACAATTATTAATAGCACTGTCACTAGCGCAGTGCTCCGCCAATGCCAGACTCGTTCGATTTCTGTTTTCACTTAACTTCCGATAACGCTTTGCCGACTATTTGATAGAAATTAACAATTCGTGGACCCCATCGCGATGGGATGTCAGCTGGAAGCTCAACAATGTTGCCATTTTTTACTGCCGTGATCTCACTCCAACCGGCCCGAGCTTTAACCATCGTGGCGCCTTCACCATATTGCGCATCGGCCAAGAAAATTACTTGCGGATCACTTTTTAATAGGTATTCGGCTGTCAATTGTGGGTATCCAGATTTATCCGCTCCTGCTGCAGCATCGGCAATATTTGTCACCCCAAACGATTTATAAATTCCGCCGATAAATGTGTTTGACGTCGCGGTGAAATAAGTATTATCAAGTTCGTGAAAAATTCGAACATCTGGTGCTCGATATTTACGTAAAGTCTTGGCTATTTGATCCTGCATTTTTTGGACCAATTTTTTCGCCTTAGTACGATGATTTGTCGCCGTCGCTAGTTGCCCAATTTCATTGTAAACACCTTGAATATTTGTAGGAGCTTTTTCCAAAATCACCTTGATTCCTAGCTTTTTTAACGCATCAGCAACTTCAGCGGATTTGTTTGAATCGGCTGACAGCAGGACTAAATCTGGTTTATAGGCAGCAATAGCTTCAACATTTGGATCAAATGCCGATAGTTCAGTTTTTGGCACAGTAGATGGAAAATTGGAATAACTATCTGCTGCAATAACCTGTTTTCCAGCGCCAATTGCAAAAAAGATTTCTGTTGCACTTGGTGAGAGCGAAACAATTCGCTTTGGATACTCTTTAGCTTGTGCGTTGGGCGCAAAAATTAAGGTGAATGAGAAAAGTGCGATAATAAATTTGGATAAAAACTTAGAAGACATTTGGTCCCCTAACCTTCCTGCGAGGTTGGACGATGACACTTCACACCAGGCGACCTGGCTATACACAGTTGCGGGACAGCGCCGGATTTTCACCGGACTTCGCTAAATGTGAAGTTGGGGTAAACCTATTTCAATTCTGACCAATAAACAAATAACCCCGCCGCATTTTGCGACAGGGTTATTTGATCAAGATTTAAATCATGAGCAACCTGATGTTGATCCGCAACCTTCGCAGACATAGCAGGCGCCAGATGCACGCATCTTGACACCGCAAGTCATACAAAGTGGCGCGTCTGATTTAATACCTGAAATTTTTTCAAGTAATTCAGTTGAAGAACCAATTGACGTTGGTGCAGCAACTTCTGGTTTCGCTTCAATCTTTACTTCAACCGCTTTAGCAACTGGTGCCGCAGCTTTTACCTTTTCAGTTGCAACTGATTGGGCAAGTTCTTCAGTTGAAGTTGTAACTTGATCAGCTGTATATTCACCAGTTTCGAGTGCACGTGCGCGTTCTGAAGCAGTGTAAAGGCCCATTGCGCTACGCGATTCAAATGGTAAGTAATCAAGAGCTAGACGACGGAAGATGTAATCCAGAATTGATTGCGCCATGCGCACATCTGCATCATCAGTCATACCAGCTGGCTCAAAGCGAAGATTTGCAAACTTCTCGACAAATGTTTCAAGTGGTACGCCATATTGCAGACCAATTG
>JBDKLQ010000137.1:0-4661 GCA_039795555.1 Actinomycetota bacterium | reverse complement strand
TTCACAATATTCGTTACATGACCGCCACCCATATTGGAACTTGGGCGATGGATAAAATGATTCGCTTTGCAATTTTGCCACGCGGTGGCGAACCAGTCCTTTGGGATTTTGGATCAGCTGCCCGCCACCATACATTGCAAAATCCATGGCTCGATAAAGCTCATGCCGATGCAAGTGCAAATGGACACGAACCACACCACAATGCAAAACCAATCGTAGGTTCGCGCGCTGGTACTTCAACACTTCGCGGTGCGATTTCTCCAAAAGTAGGACAAGCTGAAAGTGTTGCTGACAAAATATACGAAGTTTTAAAAATTTACGGATTAGAAAACGAACCAATCGGAATTGACATCGTAGAGCCAGTTGTTCTTTTTGCACTTCAAGCAAAAGGTTTACAAGTTGTTGACGGACAGCAAATATTTTTGGCTGCTCGCCGCATCAAAACAAAAGACGAGATTAGCTTGTTAACTTCTGCCGCATCAATGGTAGATGCTGCATATGATCAGTTATACGAATTCCTTCGCCCTGGAGTTAAGGAAAATGAGTGCGTTGGATTAGTTAGCAACATTCTTTATTCAATGGGTTCAGAACACGTAGAAGGCGTTAATGCGATTTCTGGTGAACGTTGCTCGCCACACCCACACGTATTTAGTGATCGGGTGCTTCGTCCTGGCGATCCTGCCTTTTTCGATATTTTGCATAGCTTCATGGGCTATCGCACTTGTTATTACCGAACATTTGCAGTTGGCAGCGCATCGCCAGCGCAACGAGATGCCTACACAATTTGCCGCGAATATATGGATAAGGCAATCGCACTTGTTAAACCAGGTGCCACCACTGCCGACATTTGTAAAGTTTGGCCAAAGGCCGAAGAGTTTGGCTTTGCAAACGAAGAAGCCGCCTTCGCACTTCAATACGGACACGGTGTTGGACTTTCAATCTGGGAGCGTCCAATCTTTAGTCGAATGGTTTCTATGGAGCATCCGGAAGTACTTGAAGAGGGCATGGTCTTTGCCCTTGAAACATATTGGCCGGCCAAAGATGGTTGGGGCGCGGCTCGCATTGAAGAAGAGGTGGTTGTAACGGCAACAGGTTGTGAAGTCATTACAAAATTCCCAGCCGAAGAACTATTAGTTGCCGGAAAGCGTTATTACACAACTGGTGGCTTCTTAAATACCACTCGCGATTCCCAATCTCATCTAAATACCTCTACTTTCAATCACATTGGAAATGGTGGCAAGAAGTAGATGGATTTAAGCAATGGATATGGAAATTTAACTTATTCAACGCTGGTTCACCCAGGTGACACTTGGGAAGATATGAAGGCGAGCCTTCAGCAATATGTTCCGGAAGTTAAGAAACGCATTTCGCCAGACAAACCATTTGGCGTTTCGCTTCGTTTAGCAAATTCATCAGTTGAAACGCTCATAGCACAGCCGCAAGAGCGAGCTTGGTTAAAAAAGTTCTTAACTGATAACGATTTATATATTTTTACAATTAATGCCTTTCCGTATGGCCCATTTAAAAATGTAGTTGTAAAAGAAAATGTTTATGAGCCAGATTGGACCACGGATCAACGAACCAAGTACACAATGAATATTGCCGACATTTTGGCCGAAGTTACGCGTGAGGTAGATGAACCGACAATTCAGACCGCGCCACTTGCCTATCGCCCGAAAGTCACCGATCAGGCATATCAAGAGAAATTCAATGAAAATATTTATCGAGTAGTTGCACATTTAATGAATTTGGAAAAACGAACTGGCCGCCGAATTAAATTAGCAGTCGAGCCCGAACCATATTGTTTCTTAGAAACCATTCCAGAGACTGTCGAGTGGTTCCAAACTAAAATCTATTCTTTGCCAGCAGCGCAACAGATTTCAAAAATTTCAGGAAATCCGTTAAGCGAAGTGTTTGGAGCAGTTCGACGTTACTTAGGTGTAGTGCTGGATATCTGTCATCAATCGGTTGAATTTGAAGATATTACTGGTGATATCGAACTACTTTCCCAAGCGGGCATTCCAATTTTCAAGCTACAGGAAGCAGCGGCGCTTCGGGTTGATAACGTAACTCCTGAAATTGTTGAAGAGTTAAAAAAGTACACCGGCACAATTTATTTAAGCCAAACTACGGAACTTCGAAATGGCGTTATTACTCGATTTTTAAACCTCGAAGATGCAATAGCAGCTTGGGAAAAAGATCCTGGACCCCGGGAATGGCGGACGCACTTCCACGTTCCGGTATTTATCGACAGTCTGGGACCATTTAAAACAACTCGTTCTGGTATTGATGATGCGCTTCGGGTACACGCAAAAACTCCACTTTCAAATCATTTAGAAATCGAAACTTACACGTGGGACGTTCTACCTGCGCATTTGAAGTCGGGTGACATTACTGAATATGTTGTGCGTGAACTTGAGTATGTGCGCGATGAATTATTTCGGCAAGTTGCTGCTATTAAGAAGTAATTTCGAAGTTTAAACTTTCCCCTTATGCGCTTGGATTATTTAGCAGCGCTTGCTGGCATATTTATCGCGCTCCAAGGTAGGGCCAACGGTGAGCTAGATAAATTTTTGGCAAGTAGCGTTCAAACAGCTTTGATTTCGTTTTCAGTTGGATTAATTGCCATATCGCTATATGGGCTAGGTCATAGAGAATCTCGTGCAGGTTTAACGAGATTACGAATTGCACTTAAAGAGAAAGTAATTCCATATTGGGGAATCACCGGTGGATTACTAGGTGGCACTTTTATAACTATGCAATCATATTTAGTTCCCAAAGTTGGCGTGGCAATTTTATCGGTCGGATATATAGGGGGACAAACTGTCTGCTCCCTTTTTATAGATCAAATTGGTCTAACCGGTGGGGGCAAAAAAGCAATTAGTCCGGCCAGAATTTGGGCAGGCACAATTACGATAATTGCAGTCTTAGTTTCTGTTTTTGATCGATTAAATTCAGCAAGTTTGACTTTGTTTTTTGTCGTACTTTCAATATTTTCTGGCGGGATAGTTGCATTACATCGCGCATTAAATGGGCGCATAAATGAAATAACATTACAAAGTTCCGCTACAACAATCGTAAACTTTATTATGGGAACCACGTTTCTTGCGATGATTTTTCTCTTTTTGTTACTGACAAATTCGACAACGTGGAGCCCGCTTCCAGAAAAACCGTTATGGATTTATACGGGTGGTATTACTGGCGTTCTTTATATTGCCTTCTCCGCAAAAGTCGTTCAACACATAGGTGTTTTGCACTTTACACTTTTCAGTGTCGGTGGCCAATTAGTAGGTTCACTTTTACTCGATTGGTTACTTCCAACTACAACTGATGGAATCTCACTCTTTTTAATCTTCGGAATTTTGCTGACATTTCTAGGAGTTATTGTCGGTGGCGCCTCCAATTCACCAACGCCGAAATCAGCGACGCCAAAATAAAGAACGCTGCCAACGCATAACTAGATTGTTTTACCCAAGAAACAGATGCGGCATAGTAGCCAGCCAAAGTTATTAAAACGGCCCAAACCAATGCACCTAGCGAATTAGCAAGTAAGAATTTGTAGTAATTCATCTTTGCAGCTCCAGCAATTGGCGGCACAAAAGAACGCACCCACGGAAAATATCGCGCAGCAACAACTGCCCAGAATCCAGATCCTTCGTAAAACCGTTCAGCTCGTAGAACCATTTTTTTAATTCGCGGTGATTCGCGTTTATCTAAATATGGCCGACCAATTTTTCGACCGATTGCAAAACCAGTTTGGTCGCCTAAAAACGCTGCCAAAAATACTAAAACACATAAGAGCGCAACATCAATATTTTTATTACTTGCTGCAACTAATCCAGCGCTAAATAAAATCGAATCGCCCGGTAGAAAAAAAGCTAAGACTACGCCAGTTTCAATAAAAATAATTGCAAAGATAATTACATAAAAAAGTAGCGGCGCAAATGAAGTTAATTGCGCGTCAAATGCGGCTCGGAGCAATTAAACGACTCCGTATAAACGATCGCCAGCGTCGCCTAGTCCTGGAACGATATATCCGTGCTCGTTTAGTTTTTGATCGAGGGCCCCAGTAACAACTCGAATTGGTGTTTTGGCATTTGCAAAAGCTTCTTCTAGAGCTGCAATTCCTTCGGGAGCAGCCAAGATACAAATTGCAGTGACGTCAGTTGCGCCGCGATCAATTAAATATTGAATTGCCATTACCAAGGTGCCACCGGTTGCCAGCATTGGATCTAATACAAAACATTGGCGGCCAGATAAATTTTCCGGCAAGCGATTGGCATAGGTACTTGGTTGCAAAGTTTTTTCATCGCGCACCATTCCTAAAAATCCAACTTCGGCATTTGGAATCAATCGCGTCATACCTTCTAGCATGCCAAGTCCGGCGCGAAGAATTGGCACCACAATTGGTTTTGGTTTTGCCATTTTTGTTCCGGTCATTGGTGCAACTGGAGTTTTAATGTCAACTGATTCCATTTTCACGTCGCGCGTGGCTTCATACGCAAGTAGGGTTACCAATTCTTCGACTAAATGGCGAAAGGTTGGCGAATCGGTTTTTTCATCACGAAGAACCGTTAATTTGTGAGTTATCAGTGGGTGGTCAGCGACATGAACCTTCATATCGCATACCTTAGTGGTATGAAATACGAAGAAGCGATGAG
>JBDKLQ010000136.1:0-9091 GCA_039795555.1 Actinomycetota bacterium | reverse complement strand
CAATTTATTAAGCACAATATTTTTGTGATTTTTTGAAATAAAATTAATACCAACTGCTTCGCCTAATCCATTTAAAACAACCTTAGATAATTCTTTTATGTAACCATTATTGTCGACCGTGTACTTTACTTCTTCTTCAGCAACTGAAGCAGTATTTACGCAGACAAAAGATTTTTCATTTCGTACTCTTTCAGAAACTCTTTCGAGTACGTTTGACTCAAAAACTACATCCCCATTTAACCAAAGTACACCTGATTCTTGACTCAACTTGATAGCTCGCAATAATGATTTCGAAGTATTCGTCTGATCAAATTCTTCGTTGTATATAAATAAGCAATCTGGATGAGCCTCCATAATCATTTCCAATTTAAATCCAACAACAATATGAATTCTTGCCTCTTCACCAAAAACTTTCTTTATATTTTTAATTTGTCTAGACATAATACTTTGGTCGTCTTTTAAAGGCGTTAAAGGTTTTGGCCATGGCTTACCAAGGCGAGTACCCATTCCCGCCGCAAGAATTACAACTTGAATTGCCATCGGGGCTTAGAATAACCAATATGTCACAACAAGTCGTTTCGATGTCAGTGACTTCATCCACCAAGATTTCAGAAATCCTTCATAAATTTGAAAATTCATCACAGGACCTGCTTTTAATCGACGTTGACACATTGATTCCGCAACCGGTTATGGAATTAATGAGTGATTATCCAATGGGAGTTTCAAGCGCTCTGGTATCAAAAAACTATGGCGGAAACGTTGAATTAGGTGGTGGCAATTTAGTAAGCGCTAGTTCGGAATATCACAGGGCAGAAGCTGGCACCGATGATTTTGTAGGTTTGCTAAGACTTTCACAGAAACAAAAACCTGAAATTGTTAATTCACTTAGAGCTATCGAAAATACCAAATTACCGGGTAAAACCATTGATTTAGTTCTAGTTGGTTTAATTAGAAGTGGTTTAGAAATCAAGGCAACGCCGGTAGATAAAAGATTTTGGATTAGAAGTAGTCAGAAAACCGGTACCGAATTTGCAAACGTAAATGAGGGATTACTCCGGTTGCGCTTGGCCAATCGATCAACAGATGGTTTTTATTCAGTCTTTTTCCTTCGCAAAATTTCTAAACTATTAACTTGGACAGCAGTTAAATTAAGAATGCAGCCAAATCAGATAACGGTAATATCTTTTTTAATTGGTGTTTATGCCGCGTATTTATTTAGCCTAGGAACAACAACCAACTACCTATTTGGTGCAGTGTTGTTGCAAGTTAGTTTAATTGTCGATTGCGTAGATGGTGAGCTAGCCAGGTACACTCGCAATTTTTCAGATTTAGGTGCTTGGTTAGATGCCGTGACTGATCGAGTTAAAGAATATTTAGTCTTTTTTGCAATGGCTTACGGCGCCGCAAAGAATGGCCAAGATCTCTGGGCGCTAGCTAGCTTCATGATGATTTTCCAAACTTTTAGACATATTTCAGATTACAACTTTGCCCGGGTGCAAAAACTTCGCCAATCAAAACTATCGCCATTACCATTTGAGCAAATCGGCGACGGTCGAGTTCATCGGAATAAGAAAACCGGGCGCTTAAAGTTTTGGCTTCGCAAAATCATTAATTTTCCGATTGGCGAACGTTGGTTGGCAATAAGTGTAACTGTAGCAATTGGTGGCCCAAAATTTACATTTTTTGCGATGCCAATTCTTTCACTCATTTCTATCACAACAATATTTCGTGGCAGATTTGCAAATATGAAAAAGTGGGAAAAAACAAGTGTGGGTGCCGAAATCATTGCGCCCCAATTAGATTTTTGGAAAATCAAAACGGGAATTTTCCATCGAGCAAATTGGCTTGAACCATCATTACTCAGAGCCGTCGAAGGCGGATTTTTAATCTATTTGATGTCCCAGTTTGAAAATGCAAAACAAATTGAATATCTAATAATTTTTGCAGTTATGTTCCATCATTACGATGTAATGTATCGAGCTTTGCAGGGTAAACGAAAACCTGATTGGTTGACCGCCCTAGGCTTTACGTGGCCAATTCGGCTTTTAGTGATTACTCTCTTTGCAACAAAAATAGAATGGCTAAATATCTACTTTCTCGTTGTTTTTGTTGGACTTTCATCACTTCAATGGATGGCGACCATGGTTGCCAATAATCGAGCGAATAGAATCGCCTAATGGAAAATCGCCCAACTAATCCAACTATCGCGCAAATTCGCGATGTTTGTCAGCCGGTTTCAATTACGGGCCGAGCAAATTCAGAGCATTGGGTTGCTGATGTTTATTTACGTTCAATTTCACCATATTTAACAAAGGTATTGTTAAAAACACCAATTTCTGCAAATGGTGTTACCTATTTAATGATCCTAAGTGGGATTGCTATTTCTGCCTCGCTTTTGATTTCGGGTTGGACTGGTTTATTGCTTGCGCTTTTTTTCAGCCAATTACAAATGCTCTGGGATTGTTGTGATGGCGAAGTTGCTAGATGGCGTCAAACATCATCAGCGATGGGGGTCTTTTTAGATCGAGTAGGACATTATTTTGCTGAAGGGCTAATTCCTATTGCTTTCGGATTTCGTTTAGCAACTGAAGGCGATTATTTGTATCCTTTAATGGGCGCGCTCTTATCAGTTTTAGTTTTACTTAATAAATCATTTAATGATTCGGTACACGTGGCTCGTGCATATTCAGGCCTGACGAAATTAGCAGATTCAAAAAATGCAGGAACACCAACGAATTCTTCAATTAGTAGTGTCCGAAAAATTTTCGATTTTATTCCAGTACAACGCGCCTTTCATTCAGTCGAAATGACCATCTTGATAGTTTTATTTCATAACTACTCAAATCTTTTGGCTGTTGGGTTAATCATTTGCTTCTTTGTGACGATAGGCCACCTTATTATGATAATTAATTCATCGAAATTGCGAGGCGTTTAATGATTTTTATCGCAAAACTATTTCGGAAAACTTTTTATAAATTATTTATTAATAAAAAACATAAATTTGCAGTGATAGGAGTAATCCTAATTGGATCTTCTATTTCGATAACCGAATTAGCGGTTGCCAAATTATTTACCAAAATCGTTTTGCATGAAAAAACTATGAGTGAGAGTAAAGCTGCACTCTGGATTGCAGCATTTTTTATTGCCTTCGGATTAACTCGTGCTGGACATTTTGCTCAAAGACTTTTCAGAATCAACTATTTTGAAAAAGTTTTTGATGATTTGAAATTGAACAGAGATTTAACAAAAACACAAGAAAACTGGATGTGGACATTGGCCATTGAGTTAAGTGGTGTACTTAGCGCCGCGGTGCAATTAATTTTATTGGCTACATTTTTTTCATTTTTTAGTCCACTATTCACAATCATAAACTTAATCGTAATTTTTCTCATTTTTGAAGTTTTTAGCCGACTTTTAATTCATCAAATTGCCCAACAACGCGAATTTGTGAAGGCTCGCAAGGAAAAGAACCCTGCGGCGAGTGCATTACAAGTTAAAACCCGAATCCGCTCGGGCGAATTAGGTCAACTTCTCTCCAGCTTCGGAATCATGTTGCTTTTGGCCGTGCTTCTTTATTTGAGTTATAAAAATGGGCTAAGTGCTTCAAACACAATCGTTTTATTTCTCGGAATTCGGATGCAGAGCTCTAATTTAAACAATATCTCAACCGGTTTAATGCGCTTTGCTAGAGCGCTGGCTAATAGTGAATAAGTTAACTATCGGTTATTCGTCGCTAGCCGAGCGAGTTCGCAATATCAAATTTATTGATAGTTACAACAATATTCTGGTCGTACAAAATCCAAATCAAATTTCGTTTGAGATGCCGAAAGCACCGAACTTAAAAACCATCATGCTATCGAGCAAAGGGGTAGCGAAGAGTCGCAATCAAGCACTGCAACATTGTGAGAGTGGATACTTACTTTTTGCCGATGATGACATTACTTTCAATAATTCTGGAATTGAAGCCGCCATTGCCTATTTGGAAAATCACCCTAAGTGCGACCTGCTTTTGTTACAGGCAGTAAATCCAGCTGGCGAACTCCGGAAGCGCTATCCGATAAAGGCTCAAAAACTAACGAAATTTAATTCGGCCAAAGCAGCGACCTACGAAATGATCGTTCGAGTTCCTGCTGTAAAAAATTTGGGTGTTAAATTTGATGAAAATTTTGGAGCTGGCGCTGAAAATTATCTTGGCGATGAATATATTTTTATTACAGATTTATTGAAAGCGGGCGGCAAAGGAGAATTTTTACCAATCACAATTGCGACTCACCCAGATGAAAGTTCCGCAACACCATGGCGAAGTGATGCAGCTCTTAAAGCACGAGCCGCAATTTTTTCTCGCGTTTTCGGTCCCGTAGCACCGTTTGTTCGCCTTGGATTTATTTTGCGGGCTCGCCAAAGCGTTGGCTTAGTCGGATTCATTAAATTTGTCATCGGCCGATGAAATTAAAAGCATTCTTAGTTTTATTAATTGCGATCGGGATAAGTGTTTTATTCATAAACAAAACGCAAGTTCAAATGGAGCCAAAACCAGATCGAGTTTTTGCAACTCCCGGTGCGACATCTTTGAATCCGGAAGTTCAAAAAAGATTCGACGAAGCGAAGGCAGCTGCAATACTCGATGGCGTAAATCTTTATATTCAGTCTGGTTATCGATCATTGGAATTACAAACTAAATTATTCAATGATGCAGTTGCAAAATATGGCAGCGCCGAAGAAGCAAGTAAATGGGTTTCGCCCCCATCTGTTTCACGCCATCCTCAAGGAATCGCAATTGATATTAATTATCCAGCTGATCCAGTTGGAGCCAAATGGTTAGAAATTAACGGCTATAAGTTTGGGTTGTGCCGAGTTTTTGAAAATGAATGGTGGCATTTTGAACCTAATATCGCGCCTGGCCAAAAATGTCCGCCGCGATATGCCAACGCCATGGAGCGCGAAGCGTTAACTGTCGGGGACATTTGACCTTGGTGTAGAGTTAATCAACGTGCGTTTCTTAACTCAACCTACGTTTGATCTAACTTACGACGACGTTTTCATGGTTCCATCTAAATCGGAACTTTCAAGTCGCATGGATGTTAATTTAAATGCCGAGGACGGAACTGGCACAACTATTCCGTTAGTCGTAGCAAATATGACCGCGATTGCGGGACGTCGCATGGCTGAAACGGTTGCTCGCCGCGGCGGTCTAGTTGTAATCCCACAAGATATTCCGCTCGACGTTGTTAAAGATGTCATTTCTTGGGTGAAATCGCGCCACACATTTTTTGAAACTGCATTAACTTTGCAACCGACTCAAACTGTTGCCGATGCAGTTTCGCTTATAAATAAACGCGCTCATGGCGCAATCGTAATTGTCGAAAACAATAAGCCAGTTGGAATTGTTACTGAAGCAGATTGTGAAGGCGTTGATCGTTTTACCCAACTTTCAAAGGTAATGAGCCCAGAATTAATTACGATGCCGGATACTTTGGATCCACGTGCGGCATTTGAATATTTAAATGAAAAGCGGCGCTCTGTAGTACCGGTCGTTGGAAAAAACGGCGAGTTAGTTGGAATTTTAAATCGGGTCAGCGCACTGCGCGCAACTTTATATAGTCCAGCGATTGATTCGAAAAATAGATTGAGAATTGCCGCAGCAGTTGGAATCAACGGTGATGTTGCTGCAAAAGCTAAATCACTTGCCGAGGCTGGCGCAGATGTAATTGTGGTTGATACCGCACATGGCCATCAAAAGAAAATGATTGAAGCGCTACAAGCAATCAAAGCACTTAATTTGAATTTGCCGATTGTTGCTGGAAATGTTGTAACAGCTGAAGGTGTGCGCGATTTAATTGCAGCCGGTGCAGACATTATTAAAGTCGGCGTTGGGCCAGGTGCAATGTGCACTACTCGAATGCAGACTGGTGTTGGCCGGCCACAATTTTCCGCAGTTTTGGAATGTGCTGCTGAAGCTAAAAAATTAGGTAAACATATTTGGGCAGATGGTGGCGTGCGCCATCCACGCGATGTTGCGCTGGCATTAGCGGCTGGCGCATCGCAAGTAATGATTGGTTCTTGGTTTGCGGGCACTTATGAATCTCCCGGAGATTTAATGCGCGATAGCAGTGGCCGAATTTATAAAGAATCTTTTGGGATGGCATCGGCACGGGCAGTTGCGGCGCGAACATCTAAAGAAGATGCATTTGATCGTGCACGTAAATCTCTATTCGAAGAGGGAATTTCATCATCCCGAATGTATTTAGATCCAGCTCGACCAGGTGTTGAGGATTTGATTGATGAAATTGTCTCGGGACTTCGATCCTCTTGTACCTATGCAGGCGCCGCTAATTTGTCGGAGTTTTCGGATCGAGCAGTAGTTGGTATCCAATCTGCTTCAGGTTACGCAGAAGGGCGCCCACTTAACACTTCTTGGCGTAACTAATATTCTTTCGATATGAAAACTTCTAAATTTGAAATTTTTGCAATTTATTTCGGGATTGCCTTTTCATTTCTGACGTACGAATTTTTCAATAAATTAACGCCAATAAGCCAACCAATTGTGATGGAGGGCTGGCTCGACAAAAAAATCCCAGTACTCACTATTTTTACCATCCCATATCTCTCATTCCATTTATTAGCGATGGTCCTAGTTCCATATCTTTCAATGAAATTCGGCGGGCGGAAGGCATTTTTAGTAAATGGTTTAGCAATAATTCTTGGTCAGTTTATTTTGGATATTGCATACTGGCTATTTCAAACCGAAGTCCCGCGGCCAGAAATCGCAAAAAATAATTTCTTTGATTGGCTTCTAACGAACGTAATTTATGGAAACGACCGACCACTAAATGGCTTTCCTTCAAATCACGTGACCTGGTCTGTGATTTCAATAATTGCACTTTGGCGAATTAGAAAAGCCATTCCAAGAACTTCGAACTTACTTATCCTGTGGTTCTTATTAATAATTCCAGCAACAGTATTTTTAAAGCAACATTTTCTTGTCGATATTTACGGCGGAATTTTAGTTGCATTTACAACCTATTGGGCGCTGGTTTTTTTGATTGAAAAGCCAAATCTTCAGTTGAAGATGTAAATATTTCCCTTTTCTTCCACAACTTTATATTTCATTAATGGCCGCTGGGCTGGGCCTTTTAAACGCTTTCCAGTTGTACCGTCAAATAGAGATGAATGACATTGGCAGAAGAAATTTCGCCCTTGCGGTTGAGTTCCACATCCGGCATGAGTGCAGATTGCATTAAACGCAAAGAGACCTTTTTTGGTCCGGGTGATACCTACTTCGGTTTGATTTCCAGAAGGATCTTCGCCTTGAAAGACAACCGACTTATTCATTGGGACATCTTTAGAACTGCAGAGGAGCGTTTTAGTTGCTGCTTTCGATTTTGGCAAAAGTGAAAGTGGAAGAACGCTACTAAAAATTGCCAAAACTTTACGGCGTGAAATCATTACTGCTCCTCGATTAATTTCTCTAATTTACGCTTAACAATAATAACTGCAAATACACCCAAAGTTAAAGCGAATACAGACCAAACTTTTAGTGCGCTCTCCAATCTGTGAATTTGACTGGAAAATATGTAACCCAAGGTGACAACAATTGTTGAAAATACGATGCCACCAGCTGCGTTAAATTTCAAAAAATTCCGATATGGAACTTTATGCATTCCCGCAAGGGCTGGGACTAGCGCCCGTAATAACGCTTGGCCGCGACCAAAAAAAATTGCCCAGCCACCGTATTTATCGAAAATATGTTCGGCAAGTTTCCATCGTTTAGCACCGACAAATCTTCCGGCTCTAGATTCTGTAATTCTTGGTCCGAGTTTTTTACCTACTTCATAACCAACTGAATCACCAGAGATTGCTGCAGTTATCGCGCACAATAAAAATGCCCAGTAATTCCAAACTCCTTCAGCGGCAAGAAGTCCACCGATCACTAATGAAGTTTCACCCGGCAGAACAAAACCAATAAAGGCAGCAGCTTCCCCAAAAGTTAAGAGCAGTAACAAGACAAATAATGGAATTTGTAAATTATGTGCAACAAGCCACTGAGCCGTGTGTTCTATCCAGGCGGACATAGCGTTAGCCTATTTGACATGACAATTATCAAGAAACAGAGCTCCGCAGACTTTCCAATAAATCCAATTTTGCAAAATAGATGGAGCCCGCGCGCGTTAGACGACACAATAACTGTGACGCGTGAAGACTTATTAGCGATTTTAGAAGCCGGACGCTGGGCGCCATCAGCATTTAATGATCAACCTTGGCGTTACTTTGTCGGTCAACGCGGCGATCAAGTTTTTAACAAAATTCTAAACGGGCTGAGTGAATTCAATCAAGCATGGGCAAAACGAGCTGCAGTATTAATTCTGGGAACTGGCACTAAGCAGATGGCAGATGGGAAACCACATCCAAGTTATCAATACGATTTAGGTCTATCTGTTTCGCAATTAACTTTTGAAGCGATGCATCGCGGATATATCGCCCACCAAATGTCAGGTTTTGATCACGCAAAAATTAGCGCTGAATTTACATTGACCAATTTCGATCCGATTGTGGTTGTTGCGATTGGAAAACAAGGCGATGTTGAAATTTTGCCAGAGTCAGCACAAGCTAGAGAGAAATCGCTCTCAGTTCGTAAACCATTAAACGAAATTGTTGTTCAAGGATTCCCGAACTAAAACTGAGAACGGATCTCCCATAGGTCTGGAAAAACTGGATTGAATAAAGTGCTGGACAAGTATTTAACGCCACTTGAACCACCAGTGCCGGTTTTATTGCCAATGGTGCGTTCAACCATTTTGACATGGCGATAGCGCCATTCTTGAAGCCCTTCATCTATATCAACTAAGCGTTCACAGACCATTGCAGTCTCAGGATCAGTTCGATGAATACTCAGGAGAGCGTCTTGTACATCTTTATTAGGTTGGTAATGATCTCGATAATTTCTATTCAAAATTTCAGTAGGGATTTTTGCGCCACGTTTAGCTAAATAAACCAGCACGGAATCCCACAAACTTTTTTGTCCCAACATTTGAATAATTTCTTCACGCACGTTTGGTGGCAGATGGCCGGCAAATTTTTCGTCTCGCCGCCC
>JBDKLQ010000135.1:0-4757 GCA_039795555.1 Actinomycetota bacterium | reverse complement strand
TCTTGTCCGCCACCTTCAACTGCAATGAATCCAAAACCCTTTTCAGAGTTGAACCACTTAACTGTACCTGTTGCCATTTATTACTTTTCCTTCGTTTGTTGGGACCGAAAGAAATTTACTTCCGGTCAGTCTTTCTACTTTCCCAGCAAATTCGAAGGAATGTTTTGGCATTCATCCGGTACTGATTCAAGCGTCTGACTAGCGCTAATTCTAACGGCACCGAAAGCGCTATCTTGACCAGATAATGGTGCAAAGGAGAGAATAAAGACGCTCAACTAACTCGTAAAAACTGCCATAACTGGCAATCGGTGCACTGGGGAAGGTCTACCGATACAGACCTTACGAGGAGCAAAGTGAGCAGTAACTTTCGTGGATTTCTAACAATCCACTCATGTCCGGTCTCATTGATTAGACATGTTGAATGGTCGTTGCAATCAATTACTGGAATTTCGAATTTTGCCTGGCGAAATCAGCCATTAGTTCCTGGTGCACAACGGTTACAAATTGAATGGCGACGCGGGAAAGATTTGATACCAGAAATTGTTGTCGCACTTAAGAGCTGGCATTATCTGCGTTTTGAAGCAAATTCTGATAGTGAAATTTATCGATTCACACCAGACCTTGGTCTTCATCGCGCTGCCATAGATTCATTGGGATCAATTTTAATAACTGAAAACCAGGTACGAAACGCTTTAGAAAATTTCGATAGCGAAGGTACCCGTGAACTTTTGAATCGAGCCTTAGGTCAAGATTGGGAGTTAGAACTTGAACCCTATAGGGGAGTAGACTTACAAGAAGTTTCACACCTAAGAGCAATTTGAATTTAATAAAAGAGAGAAATAAATGGCCGAAAACGAAATTACCATCGAGAAACGCAAAGCGATTACAATTATTGCAGCGGCAGCGATTATTGCCTCTGCGATGGGAATCGGTCTGGCGAAAGTCGGAACCGGATTTGCTACTCGCTCAAGCGATGGAATTACCGTTACAGGTTCGGCAAAAGTTTCAGCGACTGCAGATAATGCAGTTTGGACTTTAAGTGTTCAAGCAATCGCAAATGATGCTGCCAGTGCAGTAAATAAAATCGGCGGAAATGTTGATACCGTGACTGCATATCTAAAAAAGGGTGGCGTTACCGACGATCAATTAACTCTTGGTCCGGTGAATTCTTACCCTACTGAAGAATATATAAACGGAAATCCAACAGGTCGGATTCTGAATTATCGAGCTAATCGAGATGTAACGGTTCGCACCGAAGATGTGCAATTGGTTTCAAAATTAAGCCAAAATTTAGGAACAGTTTTGAAGTCTGGCGTTAATGTAAGCAATTACGGTCCACAGTATTACATTTCCACATTGCCAAAACTTCGCCCACAATTATTAAAAGATGCGATGAAAGATGCCAAAGTTCGTGCCGAAGCGATGACTTCTGCAGTTGGTGGAAAAGTAGGATCAATTACTTCGATTAAAGCTGGGCCGATTCAAGTCACGGCCAAAGATTCAACCATGACATCTGACATTGGCGCCTACGAGACGCAAACAATAGATAAGACCGTGACTGCAACAGTCACAGTTACTTTCAATAATTAGATTTAACTAATTTTTCAAACGAGGGCGGATAAATGTAGCGATGTGTTCATCCTTCTTCATCTCATCGATTTCCGATTGAGTTGGAAGTGTTGGTCGATCTCGTTCAACGGTAACCATGCAAAGAAACCCAAGATAATCGTCTTCGGCTGCTCTAAATTGATGCCAATTCCAAGTTGGCACATAAATTACGTCATTGCAATTAATTTCAAATACTTCTTTGTCTACTAGTGCCGAGCCTTTACCGCGGATTGGAATGACAACATGAGTGTGCTGATGCTTCTCAAGTGTTGTATGGCCACCCGGTTCAACTTCAAAATATCTAACCTCAATTCCAACTGGCGAATCTTCGCAGAAGAGTTTTTTGCGACTTACGCCTTTGAATGAAGGATTACCATCTTCGTCTTTATATTTCAGAGTTTCGATGGATGCCCAATCGAAATTTTGTAATTTCTTGATGAAATTTGACATCAAGCATCGCCTCTTTTTGCGTTACGTTTAGATGAAATCACGCCAGTATCAAATCCTGCTAAATGTAGTCCGCCATGAAAGCGCGCGTGTTCTATTTTGATACAACGATCTTGGATTGCGATTAAGCCCGCTTCTGCTGCTCGCTCGGCTTCGGCTTGATTCTTAATACCTAGTTGCATCCAAAAAACTTTTGCGCCGATTTTTATTGCTTCATCTAATACTGCCGGGATATCGGAAGGTTTTCGAAATACATCGACGATATCAATCTTCTCAGGTACCTCACTCAGAGATTTGTAGACCGGTTGACCCAAAATAGTTTCGGAATTTGGATTAATGAAAAATAATTTGTAATCACTTGCTGATTGAAGATAAGTTGCCACAAAATAAGAAGCTCGTGCAGGATTATCTGATGCACCAACGATTGCAATGGTTTTAGCACTATTTAAAATATCTAAACGCTCTTTTGCGTTTGGTTCGTGCCATTTACTCATCGCTTTTCTCCAGTCGCGACTTCAAGGGCTTGATCTAAGTCCCAGATAATGTCTTCGATATCTTCTAAACCTACGCTGATACGAATCAGATCAGAATTAACGCCAGCATCTGAAAGTTGGTTCTCGGTCAATTGGCGGTGAGTTGTTGAGGCAGGATGGATAACCAATGTTCGAACATCGCCAATATTTGCTAAATGCGAGGCAAGTTTTACGGAATTTATAAATTTTTCGCCAACTTCACGACCACCTTTTACGCCAAAACTAAATACGGCGCCGCTGCCATTTGGAAAATATTTCTTTGCTCGATCACGATGAGCATTTCCGGGTAAAGAGGAATAGCTCACCCAGGCGATTCGTTTGTCGCTAGCCAAATATTCGGCAACCTGCTTGGCATTTGAAACATGCTCAGCCATACGCTGCGGAAGAGTTTCAATTCCCTGTACTAATAAGAATGCAGAGAGAGGTGAAAGCGTGGCTCCGATATCTCGTAATTGTTCACTTCGGATTTTTGTTAAAAATCCGAATTCACCGAAGTTATCCCACCATTTAACACCGCCGTAAGATGGAATTTCTTCGGTCATCATTGGGAATTTGCCGTTACCCCAATTGAATTTTCCAGAGTCGACAATTGCGCCTCCAAGCGTGGAGCCATGCCCCCCTAAAAACTTGGTAACGCTATGTAAAACTATCGTGGCGCCGTATTCGATTGGCCGAATTAAGTAAGGCGTTGCGATTGTTGAATCGATAATTAACGGGAGGCCGTGTTTGTCGGCAACTTTGGCTAACCCTTCTATATCGGCAATTTGATTACCTGGATTTGCCAATGATTCGGCATAGATGAATCTTGTTTTTTCTGTGATTGCTTTTTCAAAATCGGCTGATGAATCACTTTTTATAAAAGTGGTATCGACTCCAAATCGCCGAAGCGTTACATCCAGTTGAGTCAGCGTGCCGCCATAAAGATTTGATGAAGCAACTACATGATCGCCGGCGCCGGCAAGTGCCGCAAAAGTTAAAAATTGAGCAGCTTGTCCAGATGCAGTAGCAACTGCACCCAGTCCTCCTTCTAATGATGCAATTTTCTCTTCAAGCGCTGAAACTGTCGGATTAGCGATTCGGCTATAGATATTTCCGTATTTTTGTAATGCAAATAAATTACCGGCATCTTCAGTATCTTCAAATACGAATGCCGTGGTTTGATAAATTGGAAGAGCACGAGCGCCAGTTTGCGGATCAGGTGATGTCCCAGCATGAAGGGCCCGGGTTTTAAAACCAAATTTTTTCTCGCTCACAAAACGATTTTAATCTAATTGCGTGAAATTACCTAAAGAGGGATATTGCTATGGTTGCCACGACGATGCACAGCTGTTGCAATTGCTGTCGCGAGAGCGCTGCGAGTTTTTGCCGGCTCAATAATTTGATCTACGACGCCAATTTCAATTGCTTTTTGAACTCCACCGGAAACTTTTTCGTGTTCTGCAGCTAACTCTAATTCGGTAATTTCTCGCTGTTGTTCGGACAAGTCAGCTAATAATCTTCGATGAAGAACCCGAACTGCAGCAACTGCGCCCATTACCGACACTTCAGCTTTTGGCCACGCAAAAACTTTTGTCGCACCGAGTGCTCTGGAATTCATTGCCACATAGGCTCCGCCATAAGCATGGCGAGTAATCAAAGTTACGCGCGGAATAACCGCTTCACCGAAAGCATAAAGTAATTTGGCGCCTCGTCGAACGGCGCCTTCCCATTCTTGCCCAGCACCCGGCAAAAATCCTGGAACATCCGCAATCACAATTAATGGAATACCAAATGCATCACAGGTACGAACAAATCTCGCTGCTTTTTCACCTGCGGCAGAATCTAATACGCCACCAAGATGTTGCGGATTATTTGCGATAACCCCAACTGTTCGTCCACCAAGGCGACCAATTGAAGTCACCATATTTGGTGCCCATTCTTTTAATAATTCTAGATTTTCACCGTCTTTATCCAATATCGCATTTACAAGTGGATGGATTTCATAAGTGCGTTTCAGATTATCTGGAACCAATGGTGCCAAATCCAGGTCTTCTATATTTTTTGCCACTTGACCTTGATTAGCGAAAAGCGAAATTAAATCTCTAATTTGGCGATAAGCGATCTCTTCCTCGTTAGCAATTACATGGGCCACGCCACTAGATTTTTTATGTGCTTCAGGTCCGCCAAGTT
>JBDKLQ010000134.1:0-7964 GCA_039795555.1 Actinomycetota bacterium | reverse complement strand
AGAGATTTGAAGATACTGTTGGCGCCGTCGCTACGAGTTCAAATCATTTAAAAATTGTTGCAAACGGCGAAGTCCTACGAATCTTTAAAGATGACATTGAAATCGATTCGATTCAACTTTTTGAATCAAATGGGACTAGAAGACTTAATGATGGAAAGCCAGATCCGCATGGCCGATATCTGGTTGGTTCGCTAGCTTTTGATGGAAAATCAAAATCTGAACAATTATTCTTAATTGATAATGATCGTAAAATTAAAGTAATCGATTCTGATTTAACTTTATCAAATGGATTAGCGTGGAATTCGGCTGGTAATAAATTTTATTCAATCGATACTTTTAGCAAAAAAATATTTGTTCGTAATTATGATTTAGATACTGGAAATTGTGGCCCTAGATCAACTTTTGCTGTAATTAAAGATGGGTATCCGGATGGTATGTGTATGGATTCCGAAAATTGTTTATGGGTAGCAATTTGGGGAAATGGCGAAGTTTTGCGCTTTAATGAAGCTGGGGAAATTTCAAATCGAATAAAGGTTCTAGCGCCAAATACAACAAGCGTTTGTTTTGCTGGCAAGAATTTGGATGTAATGGTGATTACAACCGCATCGGATGAACTTAGTCCAGAGCAAATTGCCCAATACCCAAACTCAGGTTCAATTTTTACCTTGGTCCCAGGCGTCAGTGGATTACCTCAATCACTTTGGGGTGGATTTACCAAGTAATTCCATTAGATTACTTTTCTCTAAAGTAGTCGAATTCAAATTTAGAAAGGTTCAAGTGTGAAGCTAATTCGAATTGGTGCGGTCGGAAGCGAAAAACCTGCCGCACTGGTATCTGAAAATAAATTTGTGGATCTTTCTGATGTAGTTACAGATTTCGATGAAAAGTTTTTCGCCGACAATGGAATAGAAAAAGTTCGTAAAATTGTTAACGAACGAACCACAATGGGAAAATTTGAGGAATTAGGTAACACCAGAATTGGATCACCAATTGCCCGGCCCCATCAAATTATTTGTATTGGTTTGAATTACGCTGACCACGCCAAAGAATCAGGCCAAGATATTCCGGCCGAACCTATTCTTTTTACGAAATCGCCAAACACAATTATTGGTCCAAATGATGATGTGCGCATACCTCGCGGCTCAACAAAAACAGACTGGGAAGTTGAACTTGGAATTGTTATCGGCAAACGTGCTTCATATTTAAATTCCGAAGCGGAAGCAAAAGAGTGCATAGCAGGCTGGGTTCTCGTTAATGATGTAAGCGAACGAGAATTTCAAATTGAACGCGGCGGTCAATGGATGAAAGGAAAATCTGCAGAAACTTTCAATCCAACTGGTCCATTTTTAGCTACTCAAGATGAAATCGAAGATGTTAATAATCTTGAAATGAACTTAGATGTAAACGGAGTCCGCCGCCAAACGGGATCAACAGCCACAATGATTTTTGACCCGTTTTTTATCGTGAAGTACATAAGCCAATTTTTGGTATTAGAACCAGGGGATTTAATAAATACTGGCACGCCACCAGGAGTTGGACTTGGATTTAAACCACCAATTTATTTAAAAGCTGGTGACGTTATGGAGCTTTCGATTGAAGGTCTTGGGACTCAGAAACAAAAAGTAATTGGCCCGCGATGAAAGCGTTAATGATTACTGCGCCAAATCAGGCAGAAGTTTGGGAAGTTCCTAATCCAGTTGCAGTTCCAGGAGAAGTAATCATCGATGTTAAGCGAGCCGGAATCTGCGGAACCGACATCGAATTTTTTACTGGTGAAATGTCTTATTTACACGATGGATTTGCCAAGTTGCCTATGTCAATCGGTCACGAATGGATGGGCGTCGTTATCGCTGTTGGAGATGGCGTGGACAAATCTTGGATTGGTAAGCGGGTAACTGGTGACACGATGTTGGGCTGCGGGAAATGTCGACGCTGCAAATCGGGCTTACAACATGTTTGTGAATTTAGATTTGAAATTGGAATTCGCGGTGGCCGCCCTGGTGGTTTAGCCGAACAAATTCCGGTGCCAGTAACGGCGCTACATAAGCTTCCAGATTCAATAACCGAAACTGCAGGTGCGTTAGTTGAACCAGGTGGCAATGCATTTCGTTCAGTGCAAGCTGCAAATTTGAATAGCGGCGATCGAGTATTAATCACTGGCGCCGGAACAATTGCACTTCTCTGTGCCATGTTTGCAAAAGCACAAGGGGTAGAAGTTCATTTGCTTGGTCGAAGTGAACGCTCGCGAAAATTTGCACAAAGTATTGGTTTTGATCAAACCTGGAGCGAAGCAGATTTACCAGAATTACCGTGGGATGCAGTAATTGAAGCTTCTAACGCCCAACCACTTCCAGCAAAGGCAGTTGAATTAGTTGAGCCGGGAAAGCGCGTTGTTTACATTGGTCTATCAGTCGAGCCAAGTTTGGTGGATTCGCGAAAAATTGCGCTAAAAGATGTAACTGCAGTTGGAATTTTGAGCGCTTCCCCAGGTCTTGCCGGCACAATTAAATCTTTTGCGGCAGGTGAAGTTGATCCAACGCCGTTAGTTGCAAAAACTGTTTCGCTTGAAGAGATGCCTGCAATTTTGGCCGGGGAACGTCCAGCCGGATCTGGCGCGGGACCTAAATTTCATTGTGCGATGTAATTAATAAATAGAATTAAAAGAAGATAAGGAGAAGGCGATGAAGGATTTTGAAGGGCTGGTAGCAATTGTTACTGGCGGTGCTTCTGGGCTCGGCTTTGCAATTGCTAAAAAACTTCAAGCCGAAGGCGCCAAAGTTGCAATCTTTGATCGTGACATTAGCAACGTTCCTGATGCATTTTTGGCCATCGCTGCAGATATCACTGATGACAATTCAGTAAAGACTGGTGTTTCGGAAGTTGTAGCAAAATTTGGTGGAATTGATATTGTCTCAAATAACGCCGGAATTGGTGCAGCTGGTGATATCGCAACAAATCCTGACGAAGAATGGCATCGCGTTTACGATGTAAATGTTGTCGGAATTGCGCGCGTAACCAGGGCGGCGCTTCCACACTTAAAAAAATCTAAACATGGCGCAATAGTTAATACTGCTTCAGTGGTGGCAAATATTGGATTACCGAATCGAGCACTTTACAGCGCAACAAAAGGTGCCGTTGTGGCCTTAACTCGTGCAATGGCGGCAGATTTTCTCCATGATGGAATTCGCGTAAATTGCGTTAATCCAGGAACCGCGGATACGCCATGGGTAGAACGTTTGGTTTCAGCTGCCGATGATGCAAAAGCTGCCCGGGCCGCACTTGAAGCTCGCCAACCACATAGCCGCTTGGTTTCACCAGAAGAAATTGCAGATGCAGTTGCTTATTTAGCTAATCCAAAATCAGGTTCCACGAATGGCCACGAATTAATAGTTGATGGCGGTTTAACAGCAGTTCAAGTTCCTAAAAAATAATTACCACTCAACTATTTCGTGATCTTCCCAAAGTAATCCAGTCTGAGTTTGCCCCGGAATTAATTCTCGCTTCGCTAACCAGATTGCGGTTTCCGCCCCTTCTTCGGCTGATCTTGGCGCATCTGGCCCGCCCATGTCGGTACGCGAATGATTTGGACAGATTGCATCAACCCAAAATCCGCGCATTCCGTGTCCAGTTTCATGTGCCAAATTTCGAACCAATGCATTAACGCCTGCTTTTGAAATTCGATATGGCGCCAAGCCGCCAGCTGTACCCGGGCCAGACATTCGCCCTAGGCATGCACTGTAAATAATGATGCGACCATTTCGATTTTCCGCCATTTTGGCGCCAACTTCATTAACAATTGTAAAAACTGAATCCAAATTTATCGTCATAACGCGTTGCCACTCTTGATCATTAGTTTTTAATGTCTTCGCAATGCGATCCGACATCACACCATGTGCCAACATCAAAATATCTGGTACGCCATATTTTGCGACCGCATCTTGAAATACTTTACGAGTCTGTTCAATATTACTTAATTCCACAAATTCAAATGGTGAATTTAGTTCAGCTGCTGCAGCTCTCAATTGTTCAGTATCGCGCGCGAATAGCACGGTTTTAATCCCGGATTTTGCTAAACCTCGGGCAGTTGCCAATCCCAAACCACGCGAACCACCGGTAACAAATGCCATCGTCATAATTTGCCAACCCTAATTGATTTAATCACAGCTGCGCTATCGATTCGAATTTCCGCTAAGTCTTTAAGCCGTTTAATTCCCGAAACTTGGCGCGCAATTCGTGGATTCTTAACTAAAGTTTCAAAATTTTGATCGATAAAGTTCCAATAAAGCATGGTGAATGGGCAAGCTGATTTCCCAGTTCTTAGTTTTGGGTTAAATGGGCAACTTTCGCAGTAATTGCTCATCTTAGAAATGTAAGCACCTCCGGCGATATAAGGCTTACTCATCATCTGACCGCCGTCGGCATGCATGCTCATGCCAATTACATTTGGAACCATTACCCAATCAGTTGCATCAATAAAAACTCGACGCATCCAATTCAAAAGGGCCTGCGGTGAAGTTTGGGTTAATTGCGCAAAATTTGAAATCACCATTAAACGGGGAATGTGATGCACCCAGCTCCGCTTTTTGATGTCAGTAATAATATTTTTCATACATGACATTTGCGTTAATTCTGGATTTTCAAAAAGTGGCGGTAATTCACCTTTCGCCTTCCAAAAATTTGAATGCCGATAATCATCTCCGAAATGCCAGTAAACCCCATTTACATATTCGCGCCAGCCAATTACTTGGCGGATAAAACCTTCGACCGATTGAATCGGAATCTCGTGTTTTTTAATATATTTCATTACAGCAGCTACAACTTCTTCAGCATGTAACAGCCCGTTGTTTAAATACGGGCTAAGTAGCGAGTGATGAACTGCCCAATTTTTAGTGGTCATCGCATCTTCATATGGCCCAAATTTGGCGAAATTTTTTGCCAAAAAATGATCTAACTGCGCAAGCGCTCCTTCGCGCGTTGTGGCCCAAGTACCATCGGGAACATCGCCCCATAATTCCAATTTAGAAGATTTAAGTTCCGTTATAACTTCTTGATCGATTTCATCCATTTCGTGAATTAAATAATTCGGAAATTTGTAGTCGTCATCTGGAAGAGATTCCCGATTTTCGTCGTCATAATTCCAGCATCCGCCAATTGGTTCATCACCTGCCATCAAAATATCTAATCGTTTGCGCTGGCTACGATAAAAATTCTCCATTAGTAATTTTTTGTAACCTTTTGCCCAATTAGAAAACTCACGGCGCGGCGTGAGAAAAAAATCATTCTCGATAAATTTGACCATTCCCGTTAATTCTTTAGTTAAACGAAAAGATGAAGGTTGGGCTGCAATGATTGAATCTGTGCCTACTTTTTTGGCAGCTTCTAAAATTCCCGCTTTAGTTGTATCACTTTTCAGATAATGGACTTTGAAACCAATTGACTCTAAAGCTTTAGCAAAATGTCGAGCGCTAGAAATTAAAAAATACAAGCGCTGAATATGCCAGCGCTCGGCTGCCAACATCCGCTGGCTTTCGACAAAAACTATTTCATCGGTTTTAGGGCTCGCACCTTTTAAAACACCATAATTTAGATTTAGTTGGTCAAACGGGATGTAAAGAAGGCGTTTCATTTAGATTTTTTACGAAGTAACATCTTTGGTTTCGAACCGATTTATCGAGCGCGTAATCAACACAATGAACCAAATAATGCTGTAAGCACCGCCTCGAATCATGGATTCCCAAACGATGTTGTTTCCCAACAGATCAAACCAGGAATATGAGTAGTGAACTGGCAAAATTTTCCGCAAGTTTCCAAGCGCAGTCACAGCATCGAGAATGTTCATCAAAATTACGATTCCGACTGCCACGCCAACAGCGCCAAGTGGCGCATCAGTCCTGATACTCAAATAAAAGGCAATCCCCGAGATAAATAGAAGTGAAATTGCTGAATATAAAGTGATTAACAAGATTCGCTTTATTGCAATTGAGTTATCGAGGGTAATTCCAAGCGGAGATTGCAGCGGTCCACTTCCAAAAACAATCAAACCAACGATCCAAGAAGTTATAGGTAATAGCAAAACTGCACCGAGAGACAAAGTTAAGCTAACTTTTAATTTCTGAATTAGCAGGCGCTTTCGTGGAACTGGCGCTGCCAATAGATAACGAAGCGTTGACCACGAAGCTTCGCTCGCCACGGTGTCGCCGCTGAATAATGAAATTACCGTTACTAACAAGAACGGCGTCGCAAAATAAAACATAGTCAAGGTGAAATTTGCTGCGCCGCTTGTTGCCAATCCGATTAGGTCAAAAGTTCCCGATCCAAGTCGAGATGGCCCACCGCTATTGCTATTACTGGAAGGTCCAAATTTCACAGCACCTGCCACGATTACCGGTAGCGAAATCACAAATAAATAAGCAAATAGCGTGCGCTTTCGGTGGAATTGGCGATAAAACTCAACTGAATATGGGAGCGTCTTTTTTGAGTTATACATTATTTTGCTTCCTTACCAATAATTAAGTCATCACCGATAAGTTCCAAAAAGATTTCTTCTAAACTTGTCGATTTATTCAAAATCTTCTTTAAAGTGCCGGTCGCAATCAATTTTCCGCGATGCATCAAAACAACGTGTGAACAAGTTTGTTGCACTTCCGCTAGCAAGTGCGAAGAAATAATTACAGTTCGGCCACCTTTGGCATATCGCTTCAATACCGAGCGCATTTCAGCAATTTGTTGTGGGTCCAAACCATTGGTTGGTTCATCTAAAACCAAAATATCTGGCATGCCAAGCATCGCCTGCGCGATTGCCAATCGTTGACGCATGCCTTGGCTATAAGAACGAACTTTCTTATCTAAAGCGCTACCAAGTTTGGTAATTTTTATTACCTCTTCAAATTGCGGTTTGCCATCACGCCCGATTGCCCGCCAATATAAATCTAAGTTTTCCCGTCCAGTCATGTGTGGCAAAAATCCTGGACCTTCGACAAAGGAGCCAAGGTTTGCCAACGCTGGCGAACCTGGATAGACCGGTTTACCCGAGATCCAAATTGAACCTTCCGTTGGCAAAATTAATCCCATCAACATTCGAAGCGTGGTGGTTTTACCGGCGCCATTTGGTCCTAATAGTCCAAGAACTTGGCCGCGACCAACTTCAAAGGAGAGATTGTCTACCGCTTTATAGCCGTCACCGTAAATCTTCGACAAATTAGAAATTTGAATTAAATGCTTATCGTCGGTCTCGACGTCGGCATTAATTTTTGGCCGTTTAATCCACAAGTAGATTAACGCCAGAATCAATGTTAAAACTGCCAAAATCGGCCAAATTAGATATTGCGACGAAGAGGTTGCGTTTCGTAACTCAATTGATGGGTAAATCAATTTTGAAGTAGGCGAAACCGTGTAAAAGCGCCCATCATTTGGTAGTAAATACCCTTGATCAGTTGCTGATACTGCTAAAACAATTTTCTCGCCCAAGGCTAATTTCATAAATGCGGCCGGCAATTGAACTTCGATTTCGGCGCCCTCTTTTGGCAAATTATTTAATTTAACTGGTGCAACAATTCCACCTGGCAAGCGGAGCGCACCATTTCGCGCTTGAGCCATTAATGAAAAGAATAAAGTCGCATCATTTGCGGTACTTGTTACTCGAACCTTTATCTTCGAACTACCGACAATATTTACGGCCTTAGTTAGTGGCGCACTTGAAAATTGCGCACTCTGCCCAGGTAATAGTGCTGGCGAAACTGCGCCAAAACCTAAATTGCTGCCGCCAGAAAGTGAACTTAAAACACTTCCTGCTAATGATCCAGCGCTACCTATTCCAGGTAATGAACTTAGCGCTGCCGGTACTCCACCAATAGGTGAAAAGAATGGACCGAGATTTTGGTTTAACGTGATTGAACTTAGATTCGCTTCAATTGGTAATTTATTATTTTGTAATACTGTTGAAACCACTGTTGAATCTGTGACCG
>JBDKLQ010000133.1:0-3086 GCA_039795555.1 Actinomycetota bacterium | reverse complement strand
AATTAATTTTTCGGTCGATTTCGCGGCGACCAGGATTGAAAGTATTGACTATGTCGTCGCTTGGATAACCAATTGCGATGCCAGAAATTAGTTTGTAATCTTTTGGAATTTCAAATTCTGCTTTGACTGGACTAGCCCAAGTTGCAATTGATCCTTGAGCACAGGTACCAAGCCCATTGGCGTGCGCCGACAACATGATGGTTTGTTCCAGAATACCCGCATCCTGAATCGAAAATTCATGTAATCCGCTATGCACAAATATAAAAATAACAGTTGGGGCACCAAAGAATTCGTAATTCTTTCTAAAGTGAGCGAAGCGGGCTTCATAATCATTTCGCTTTATCCCAAGTAAACCGTAAAGCCCAAAACCGGTTGCTCTTCGATAAGGAACTAGCGAAGCTGGATATGGGCGAGTGGTGTCGAAGTCACCATCGCGTAAACCTTTTCGGGTAATGAAAGCCTTCAATTTTGCAAATTTTTCTCGACGTTGAATTGGGAGCGATTCATCAAATTTCTTTAAATAAGCTGACATGATTCGGTCTTTTTTCGCACCCGATGCAATAGCCAAGAAATACGGTTGGGTGTTGGTCCAACTTGGAGACCATTTCGCATCTTCTAGAATTCGGTTAAATATCTCATCTGGAATTGGATCAGATTTAAAATCGCGAATACTGCGCCTAGATTTAACAAACTCCGAGAATTGTTCGCCTGAAATATTAGCCACGATTTAGCGATTCTATTGCAGCATTTATCAGTGGCAGCGCATCTTCCATTGAATAAACGTAAGACGCGTTAACCTGAATCCAGATTGATTTATACAAGAGATTTAATGACCAACGATGGATCTCGTCCGCACCAGTTGCGTCATTTCCTAACCAATATGCGCGATCTTCAGTTACTCCTGGGACATCAACTTTTTCCATTCCCCAGTTTTTAGATAATGATTCAAATTCACTTGAGTTACTCGGCGACCAGAAAATAGTTGCGCCAACTTCCGCACTTTGATTTCCATAGGTACATGCAATTCCACCTGAATTTAAAACTTTATAAAGATCAGTGTCTGGCGCCGGTTGCCACTTAGTATCAATCCATTTTGGATCTTTAATATCAGATGGCAATGAAGCCAAAATCTTGGTGTTTGCGCAATCCGTGGGAACAAAATATTTTGTTTCAGTTTTCGGCGTTGAATTCGATGCGCCACATCCGGCAATTAATAGAACAATTGCAGTAAATCCGAGCGCTTTTTCCAGCATATAAGTGAGTATATCTATTAAAATTGTGAAATGAGTACAAAATCAAAACGCTTAGATTACATCGACGCACTTCGCGTATTTGCTTTAGGTTCGGTAATTGTTTTTCATTACATGTTCAGCGGAATTTCTCGGGGAGTATTAACCTCGGTAGAGCGCTCACCAATTTTTGGAATCGCGCAATATGGCTACTTGGGCGTTGAACTATTTTTCATGATTAGTGGATTTGTTATTTTGTATTCAACTAAAAACCGCACCGCAATAGATTTTTGGAAACGGAGATTTTGGCGGCTCTATCCAATGTATTGGCTAGCCATTACCTTCATTTTTATTACAACTAATTTATGGTTCTGGACTGAAAAAGGTGTTGGTCTAAAACAATATTTAGTTGGCTTCACCATGTTCCCAACAGTCTTCGATATCAATTGGGTTGATCCAGCACATTGGTTTTTAGCTCGAGAGCTGCAACTTTATGTATTTATTTTTTTCTTTTTACTTCTTGGTTGGAGCAAGAAATTGCCACAAATTTTTACTTATTGGGCAGTATTAGTAATGGTTTGGAATCTTTTCAATCTTGATACTTACGGCTTTTGGTATGTAAATGGTTTCTTTTCTTTTATGTGCGGTGGCGCGATTATTTATTCAATTCGCGAGTGGGGCTGGACTCCAATGCGCACAATTGGCTTAATCGCTTCATATATCGCAGGCATGGATACTCGAATGTCGAATGTTCAATGGCTAGATGAAAATCGAAAGAGTCCACACAGCGCGTTAGTAATTGGAATTATTATTACTGCGATCTATTTAATTATGCTCGCCACGCTAAGTACAAAAGTTAGCGCTTGGAGTGCGGGCTGGGTTGGCTTAGCTGGTGCTGTTACTTATCCCTTGTTCTTAATTCATGATCGCTTGGGAAAAATGGCTATGCAACAATGGGGTAATCCAAGCAATCAGTATTGGCTGTACCTAATTACGATAAGCGTTATTTTATTGATTGCATTTCAATTCTTAAAAGTAGAAAAGTGGATTCTAAAATTAGTAAGAAATTCATGAAAAATTTCTTAACAACTAACCTGATAAAGCGAAAAACTTGGATTCGTCAGATTTCGGTTGCAGCTTTGGCTTCAGCAACTGCCTGGGTGATTGGTGACCAGTTAATAGCAAAAGGCGGCTTGGTCGCTGCAATTGTCTGCGCACTCTCGATCCGAATTTCACTATATAAATCAGTTCGCGAAGGAATGGGCCAAATTATCGGTACCGCCATCGGTGCGGGAATAGCTTTACTTGCAGTTTCAATTTTCAAATTTGGTTTTATTGCAATTGGCTTAACGGTATTAATGAGTGCAGTAGTAGCACGCGCACTTCACTTAGGTGAAGTAGCTTCGGTGAACGTTCCTGTAACAGCTTTAATTGTGTTAGGTCCAGGACTTAGCGAATCAACGGCGCTACATCGTTTTGGTTCTACTTTGGTTGGCGCATTGATTGCTATTGCGTTTTCATATTGGTCTCATCCAAAAACTCCTGCTGGAAGAACAACTGATCAAATAAAAAGGATTGGTCGCCAAGCCGCGAATTTGTTGGCAGCCATGTCAGAAGGTGTTGCTGGCGGTTATTCGCAGAAAAAAGCGGGCGAGTGGCTGACAACTGCTCGAAATATGATTGAAGAAATTCCGGGATTGCGATCACAAGCGCTGGAAGCAAAACGATACGCACGATGGTCGCCACTTCAGGAGGGCGATAAAGCTGATGAACTATATTTACGGGCAGTCGCGCTTGAACATATAGTGGTTCAAGTTCGAACAATTTCTCGTACGTTATTTGATTTAGCCGTCGAAG
>JBDKLQ010000132.1:0-8324 GCA_039795555.1 Actinomycetota bacterium | reverse complement strand
AAACCTATTTCGACTCTCATCCCTTGCTTCACTGGAAGGGTTTTACTACAAGCCAAGAATTGATCGGGAATTACTGAATAAATATGGAAAAGGTTTAATTGGAACTACCGGTTGCCCGGGTGGCGAGATTCAGACTCGGCTTCGGATGGGTAACTACAAAGATGCAGTTAAAGCCGCTGCCGAATTTCGAGATTTATTTGGGGCGGGGAACTTTTTTGTCGAATTAATGGACCACGATTTGGATATCGAAAAACGTGTCAAAGAAGATCTTTTAAAAATCGCCAACGAATTAAATCTGCCACTTCTTGCCACTAACGATCTCCATTACACCTTCGCCCAAGATGCTACGGCGCATGAGGCGCTACTTTGTGTCCAATCAGGTTCAACTTTGGCGGATCCAAATCGTTTCAAATTCGATGGCGATCAATTTTATTTAAAGAGCGCAAGTGAAATGCGAAATCTTTTCAAAGATTTCCCGGAAGCCTGTGATAACACCTTACTTATCGCCGAACGTTGCGATGTAACCCTTCGTGAAGGCGAAAATTTATTGCCTAAATTCCCAGTTCCTGATGGCGAAACCGAAGATTCCTGGTTAGTTAAAGAAGCAGAAGCTGGTTTAGCAAAAATATTTAACGGAAACGTCCCAGTCCAATATCAAGTACGTTTGAAATTTGAGTTGGATGTAATGATCAAGATGGGATTTCCAGGCTACTTCCTTGTAGTTGCAGATCTAGTGGGACATGCGAAAAAAGTTGGAATTAGAGTAGGTCCAGGACGCGGATCTGCGGCTGGTTCATTGGTCGCCTGGGCCCTAGGCATCACTGGTTTAGATCCGATCAAGCATGGTCTGCTCTTTGAGCGCTTTTTAAATCCAGAGCGCATTTCAATGCCAGATATTGATTTGGATTTTGATGAGCGCAGACGTGGCGAAATGATTCGATATGCGACTACAAAATACGGTGAAGATCGCGTAGCACAAATCATTACTTACGGAACCATTAAGTCCAAACAATCAATCAAAGATTCAACTCGCGTTCTGGGATACCCGTATGCCATCGGCGAAAAATTAACTAAAGCATTGCCGCCATCAATTATGGGCAAAGATATTTCACTTGCTGGAGTTTTTGATCCAAAAGATTCTCGCTACGCGGAAGCTTCTGAATTTAGAGCGCTTTACGAGTCAGATCCAGATTCAAAACGGATTGTCGATACCGCCCGTGGCTTAGAAGGATTAAAGCGCCAATGGGGAGTCCACGCAGCAGGTGTGATTCTCTCGCGCGAACCATTGATTGATGTAATCCCAATTCATCGCCGCGAAAATGATGGCGCAATCATAACTCAATTCGACATGGGAGCTTGCGAATCAATTGGTTTATTGAAAATGGATTTTTTGGGATTGCGAAATCTTTCAGTTCTGGATGACGCACTACTAAACATTGAGAAGAACAAAGGCAAAAAAATCATTCTCGAAGACTTGCCACTAGATGATAAAAAAACTTATGAACTATTAGCTAAAGGCGAAACTTTGGGTGTCTTTCAGTTAGACGGTGGTCCAATGCGAGCTCTATTGAAATCCATGGCGCCAGATTCGTTCGAAGACATTTCAGCGGTGATTGCGCTTTATCGCCCAGGTCCCATGGGCGAAAACGCACATAATAACTATGCTGATCGGAAAAATAAGCGAAAACCAGTCGAACCAATTCATTCAGAACTAAGCGAACCACTTCGTGAGATTTTGGATGACACCTATGGGTTGATTGTTTATCAAGAACAAGTTATGGCAATTGCTCAAAAAGTTGCCGGGTTCTCACTAGGTCGCGCGGATCTATTACGCAAGGCGATGGGTAAAAAGAATAAGAAGATTCTCGATAAAGAGTATGTGCCTTTTGAAGCTGGCATGAAAGAAAATGGTTTTTCAGACAGTGCAATAAAACGCCTTTGGGACACGCTAATTCCATTTAGCGATTACGCCTTTAACCGGGCACATTCTGCTGGTTATGGTGTGGTCTCATATTGGACGGCTTTTTTGAAAGCTAATTACCCAACGGAATACATGGCCGCGTTACTAACCAGTGTTCGTGACGACAAGGACAAGTCAGCACTTTACTTAAGCGAATGTCGCCGAATGGGAATTAATGTGCTGCCGCCAGATGTTAATGAATCTGATGCCGAGTACACCCCAATTGGTGAAGATATTCGATTTGGTCTTGCCGCGATCCGAAATGTTGGCGAAGGAGTTGTTGGATTAATTAAAAGAGCTCGAACCGATAAGGGAAGATTCAAATCATTTGGCGATTTTCTGGCAAAAGTTGACGGGGCTGTTTGCAATAAAAAAACTATCGAATCACTGATTAAAGGTGGCGCTTTTGATTCTCTGGGTGCTTCGCGTAAAGGGTTGATGGCTATACATTTGCAAGCAATTGATTCGGTTGCCGAATCTAAGCGCGCCGAGAGTATTGGTCAATTTGATTTATTTGGTAGCAGTGAATCTGGCATTGTGGATGTGCAACTCGAAATTCCGGAAGGCGAGTGGGATAAGTCGACGTTACTAAATTACGAACGCGAAATGCTCGGTCTTTACGTATCCGACCACCCACTCTTGGGCTTAGAGCCACTCATAAGACAATCTTCTGATATTTCGATTAGTCAATTAGTTTCAGATGAATCTGGTTCAGAACAAATGATTACGATTGCTGGTTTGATTACATCGGTGCAGCGAAAAGTTTCAAGACAGGGTGCTAGCTGGGCAATCGTCACGATTGAAGATTTAGAAGGTGCAATCGATGCGCTATTTTTCTCAAATACTTACAACCAATATGCAATGTCATTGGTCGAAGATCGCATCGTTAAAGTTCGTGGTCGCGTAGATTGGCGTGAAGAAAATATTCGCTTCACTGCCATGGAATTAAATTCGATTGATGTATCACAAGGACCGGTTGGTCCACTCACAATTTCGGTATCGGCAGCAACTTGCACACCACCAATGATTGAACGAATGAAAGAAATCCTCCGGTCACATCCTGGGAAACGAGAAGTGCATTTGCAAGTAGATGATCACGGAAAGCGGACCATGATGAAACTCGGGGTACAGGTCACATCATCGCCATCGTTAAGCGCAGATTTGAAAGCTGTACTAGGCCCAAATTGTTTAGCGAGTAATTAACTAATTTGCGTAGACTTGACTCGTGGCAATCCGTCGAGTCGATTTAAGTGGCAGAAAAAATGTTCGGCTAACCAAATTAGAAATTAATTCTCTAATTCCGCGGGCTGAGTTAGATATTGAAGCAGCTACTAAGGCTATTGCTCCAATTTTAGAAAAAGTGCGAACCGGAAATGAGTCCGAAATTCTAAATTTAGGAGTTGAATTTGATGGCATTAAGGCGCCAGCTCTGCGGGTACCGAAATCAGAACTAACTAAGGCTTTAACAGAGTTAGATCCATCGGTACGACAGGGCTTGGAAATTGCGATTGCGCGAATTAGAAAAGTTCACGAAAATCAAATTCGAAAAGAAAAAATTACCATTGTCGAACCTGGCGCAACCGTTACTGAACGCTGGATTCCAGTAGATCGAGTTGGACTTTATGTTCCTGGCGGGAAAGCTGTTTATCCAAGCAGCGTAATTATGAATGTGGTCCCCGCCCAAATCGCTAACGTTTCGCAAATTGCGGTCGCATCACCACCTCAGGTAAGTAACAACGGTTGGCCCAATAAAACCATTTTGGCCGCATGTGAACTTCTTGGCATCGATGAGGTTTACTCAATTGGTGGCGCCGGAGCAATCGCGCTATTTGCTTACGGTTTGCCAAATCAGATTGAAAAATGTGATTTGGTGACTGGGCCAGGAAATATCTATGTAGCTGCCGCAAAGCGCGCATTACGAGGATTAATTGGTATTGATTCAGAGGCAGGACCGACCGAAATTGCAATCATCGCAGATGATTCCGCGATTGCATCTGATGTAGCGGCTGACTTAATTAGCCAAGCCGAGCATGACACCATCGCAGCTTCAGTCTTAATTACAGATTCAATTAAATTAGCCGATGATGTGGCCAAAGAGTTAGATCAGCGTTCAAGAAATACAAAACATTCTGAACGAATTCAAACTGCTCTTAGTGGTCAACAATCTGCCATCGTATTAGTAGCCGATCTCGAAATGGCAGTCGACGTTGCGAATGGCTATGCGGCCGAACATTTAGAGATTCAAACAAAGAACGCTGAAGTTGTTGCAAAATTAATTAAAAATGCTGGGGCCGTATTTATGGGTCGATTCACACCGGTTTCGTTAGGTGATTATGCTGCGGGATCGAACCATGTACTGCCTACTGGTGGTTGCGCCTGTCATTCCAGCGGATTGTCTGTGCAGACTTTTTTGCGCGGCATTAACTTTGTTGAGTATTCAAAAGAAAGTTTTGAAAAAATTCTTCCCACAGTTGTAACGCTGGCTAACGCTGAAGATTTGCCAGCACACGGTGAAGCGATGACGGCACGTCTGGATAAATCATGAACTGGCCGGATTGGTTACCACTTAGACCTGCACTAAAACCAATGAGCCCTTACGGGGCACCGCAGTTAGTTGCAAGGGTTCGAATCAATACTAATGAAAATCCTTATGGACCTTCTGATGAATTAATAAAGACCATGTTGAAGCGAATAAGTGAAGTCGCTGGTTCGCTTAATCGATATCCCGATCGCGATGCAATCCAATTGCGGAATAAATTAGCGGATTATTTAGGTCATGAGTTGAAACTTGAAAATATTTGGGCAGCTAATGGGTCTAATGAAATTATTCAATCCATATTTCTTGCCTTTGGCTCTGGTAGTGTGATTGGTTTTACTCCTTCATATTCCATGCACCCGATAATTGCTAAAGTCACCGGAGTCGATTGGGTAGACGGAAAACGTCGCCCCGATTTTTCATTTGATTTAGATTCGGCAATTATAGAAATTTCAAAACTCAAACCAAAGTTGGTATTTATTACCACACCAAATAATCCAACTGGCGAAGCTATAAAAATATCCGAGATTGAAAAATTAGCCATCGAGGCAAAACGAATAGGCGCTCTATTAGTAGTCGATGAGGCTTACGCTGAATTTTCGAGCGAACCTTCGGCAATTACCTTGCTGAGCAAATACCCAAATATCTTAATTTTAAGAACAATGAGTAAAGCATTTGCTTTTGCGGGCGCCCGACTTGGATATCTAGCCGCAGACATAGCCGTGATTTCGGCTTTGCAGTTAGTTCGATTGCCGTATCACTTAAGTTCAATAACACTTGCGGCTGCCGAGGTTGCGCTCGATTATCGGCACGAACTTTTGGCAACAGTCTCAGAATTGGTAAATCAACGGAATTCACTTGCTGATCAATTAACAAAACTTGGGTTGATGGTCGCACCGAGCAGTTCCAATTTTTTATTATTCAGTGGCTTCAACGACGATTCAAATTCGTTATGGGAGAAATTAATGAAAGCGGGGGTTCTTATCCGAGATGTAGGATTACCTGGTTATTTGCGAGTAACAGTAGGCACGGTCTCTGAAAACGAAGAATTCATAGCTGCATTAAAAGCAGTCCTTAGGTGAGGAAAACATGCGCAAAGCTAAAGTAGAACGCAAAACAAAAGAATCAGATGTTCTAGTTGAATTAAATATTGATGGCTCTGGACAAATTTCTGTCGAAACAGGCGTCCCATTCTTCGACCACATGCTAAGCCAATTAGGTAAGCATTCAGGTTTTGATTTAACTGTAAAAACAAAAGGTGATGTCGATGTCGATTCACATCACACCGTCGAAGATACTTCATTGGCATTTGGCCAAGCTCTACGTGAAGCACTTGGTGACAAATCTGGAATTCGTCGCTTTGGCGATGCGATGGTTCCGCTAGATGAAGTTTTAGTACAAGCAGCCGTTGATCTATCAGGTCGACCATATTTAGTGCACCGGCAACCTGAAATTGTTGAACTTATTGGAACCTTTGATACAACTTTAGGTAAACATATTTGGGAATCAATTGTTGCTGAAGCTCGGATAGCACTGCATATTCGGGTTTTAGAAGGCCGGAACGCACACCATGTGTTTGAAGCTCAGTTTAAGGCAGTTGCAAGAGCGCTCCGAGATGCGGTGACGCTTGATGGAAAAGTTTCTGGTGTGCCATCAACTAAAGGCGTGCTTTGATTGCAATTCTGGATTATGGATCTGGAAATTTAAGATCGGCAGAGCGGGCATTTCAAAAAACTAGTGAAAATGTAATAGTCACCTCTGATTCAAAATTGGCAATGGATGCCGAAGGTTTAGTAGTACCAGGTGTTGGTGCATTTGAAAGCTGCATGATGGGCTTAAAAAAAGCGAATGGCTTTGAAATAATTAAAACAAGAATTGAAAACAGAGCCCCAATTTTTGGAATATGCATTGGAATGCAAGTGCTATTTGAATCAGGAACAGAGAATGGCAACCATGAGGGAATTGGAGTACTTCCGGGACAAGTTTCCAAATTACCTGCCAAAGTACTACCTCATATGGGTTGGAATACCGTGGATCTCATGGGTGATTCAAAACTTTTTAAAGGTGTTGAAAATGAAAGATTTTATTTTGTTCACTCCTACGCAGTTACAAATTTCAATTTTGAAATTCAGGCGATCTCGGATTACGAAGGAAAGTTTCTTGCTGCAGTTGAATCAGGAGTAATTAGCGCAACTCAATTCCATCCGGAAAAGAGTGGCGCAGCCGGTTTAAAATTAATCGAAAATTGGGTTGTAAATTTATGAAGCTCGAATTACTTCCGGCAGTTGACGTTAAAGCGGGTCAAGCAGTTCGATTAGTGCAGGGTGCGTTAGGAAGTGAGTCAAATTATGGTTCACCGATTGATGCGGCGCTAGATTTTCAAAAAGCTGGCGCAGAGTGGATTCATTTAGTTGATCTAGATGCCGCCTTTGGTACTGGTAGTAATTCTGAAATTTTGTCACAAGTTATTGGAAAGTTAGACATCAAAGTAGAACTTTCGGGAGGAATTCGCGATGACGAATCATTGGAACGAGCGTTAAAAACCGGATGTCGTCGAATCAATTTAGGAACTGCAGCTTTGGAAAATCCGGAGTGGACTGCTCGGGTAATTTCTAAATTCGGTGACCAGATTGCAGTTGGACTTGACGTACGCGGTCGCACGTTAGCTGCTCGTGGTTGGACTAAAGATGGCGGAGATCTATTTGAAACGATTGCCCGACTAGATCAGGCTGGTTGCGCCAGATATGTTGTAACTGATGTTACAAAGGACGGAACACTTGCTGGACCTAATTTACAACTTCTTCGCGATGTTTGTGGGGCAACGAAAAAACCAATCGTGGCAAGTGGTGGCGTTGCTTCATTAGATGATCTAGTTTCATTGCAGAATTTGGTAGAAATTGGCGTAGAAGGTGCAATCGTTGGAAAAGCCCTTTATGCCGGTGCGTTTACTCTCAAACAAGCGCTCGAGACTGTTTTGTAATGGCGCTCTCTGTTCGAATCATTCCTTGTCTGGATGTAACCGATGGTCGGGTAGTAAAGGGAATAAATTTTACGAATTTGGTGGACGCCGGAGATCCAGTTGAGCTTGCTGAAATTTACAATCGCGAAAGTGCCGACGAATTAACTTTCCTTGATATTTCTGCAAGTAGTTCTAATCGAAGAACTACTTTAGATATTGTTCGCAAAACTGCTGAAACGGTATTTATACCTTTAACAGTTGGTGGCGGAATTAGAACTGCAGATGATGTTGACCAATTATTGCGCGCCGGTGCCGACAAGATCAGCGTTAACACCGCCGCAATTGACCGGCCGGAATTAATCAAGGAAATATCGAGTCACTTTGGTTCGCAAGTTCTGGTGCTTTCAGTGGATGCACGTAGATCGCGAATCGGTTATGAAATAACTACTCACGGTGGACGAAATGGCACTGGCATTAACGCGCTGGAATGGATTGAACGAGCCTGTGAATTGGGAGCTGGTGAAATTCTTTTAAATTCGATGGATGCCGATGGGACTCGCGCAGGTTATGACATCGGAATGATTACCGATGTTCGCCCTATCTGCCCAGTTCCATTAATCGCTTCTGGCGGCGCAGGAAACCTAGAAGATTTTGCACATGCTCTTGATGCCGGGGCAAATGCGCTCCTTGCTGCAAGTGTTTTCCATTTTGGTACCTATCGCATCAAAGATGTTAAGCGTTATTTATCTCAGCAAGGATATTTAGTGCGCGAGACTTCTGGCACTTAGGGCAGAATTAGCAGATGGAGCTGCGAGCCGAAGTTCGAAAAATATTAAACGAACGCGGCGGCTTAATCCCAGCAATTGCCC
>JBDKLQ010000131.1:0-2549 GCA_039795555.1 Actinomycetota bacterium | reverse complement strand
TGATTGTTTATTTAAAAATTCCTGATTTGTTAGCCACTCTGGCTTCGATGTTCATGATCATGGGTTTGAAGTTGGTGCCAGTTAATGGTCGCTCAGTTTCTTCCGGAATGATGATGGCCGATGGCACCACTGCTAAAGGAAAGTTCACCGATCAATTTTTAAAGATTGATGGTGGCACAGTTGGTCCAATTCCAATTGCGGTAATTGTTTGGTTAGTTCTAACTATTGCGTGCTGGTTCTTTTTAACTCGCACTACTTGGGGCCGCGCGATGTATGCAGTTGGTTCTAATCCAGAAGCCGCACTGCTCGCTGGTATCAAAGTTAAGTTGTACCGCGCGCTGGCTTACATTTTGTCTTCGGTTTTAGCTTCAGTTTCTGGTTTGATTTTGGCTTCTCGCATTGGTCAAGGTGACATTTCTGCAGGTAACTCACTGCTCCTCGATTCTGTTGCGGTTGCGCTTGTCGGTACTTCAGTTTTGGCGATGGGTAAACCAAATGCCTGGGGTACCGCACTTGGTGCGTTCTTGATCGGCGTTGTTATTACCGGTTTAACAATTGCTGGTTTTCCATATTACGGACAAGATGTTGTTAAAGGTGCGGTGCTCTTATTGGCACTAATTTTCTCATTCACCTTATCTCGTAAAAAAGCTAGATTTATTTCAGCTACTTGATCGGAGCAGTTATGTCATACGAATTTCTTTCACAAGAAAATATTCCTGGTTACTTGGCTTCTAATCCGGAGACCGCTTCGGTAATTGATCACACCGCAATTACTGAGATTAAAGAAGTTGGCGACGGTAACTTGAATTTAGTTTTTATCATTAAAGATAAAAACGGCAACGGAATTGTTCTAAAACAAGCACTTCCTTATGTTCGCCTAGTTGGCCCGTCTTGGCCGATGGCGCCAGATCGCGCGCGTATTGAGTACCAAACCACTGAAATTCACGGTAAGGCTGCTAGCCATTTAGTGCCAAAGCTTTATCACTACGATCCAGATCGCTACATAATTGCGATGGAAGATTTATCTGATCACACTGTTTGGCGCACTAAGTTAAATGCGGGCGAGCAAAATCACGGTGCTGCAGCTTCGATTGGTGAGTATGTAGCTAAGACGGCATTTGCTACTTCAATTTTTGGCCAAGGTGCTGCAAACCATTATTACGATTTAGGTCGCGCCGCTAATCCAGAGTTATGTTTAATTACCGAAGATTTGATTTTTACTGAGCCATTTTTTCCAGCTGATCGCAATTCATATTTGCCAGAAAATGAAGTTGATGCCAAAGCCATTATCGATGACAAATTGATGGTGCTTGAAATGGGTCAGTTGAAATACAAATTTATGACTGCTACCGAAGCGCTGATTCATGGCGATTTGCACACTGGTTCAATTATGGTGAAATCAGATGGCACCGGAAAAGAAATTTCAACAAGAGCTTTTGATTCTGAGTTCGCGTTCTATGGCCCAATTGGTTTTGATTTAGGCGCCGTATTCGCAAACTTCTACATCGCTCTTGCTCGCGCGATTGCCCTTGGTCGCAGCGATCACCAGACGTTTGTTAAGAATTTGCCAAATGAATTCTGGAATTCCTTTGAAAAGAATTTCCGCGCACTTTGGCCAACCCGCGTTGACAAGCGAGTTTATTCTGATGAATTATTAGATGAATTAATCAAGCAATGGAAAGTTGATGCGCTTGGTTTTGCCGCTGCAAAACTTTGTCGCCGCATCGTTGGTTTGGCTAAGACCAGCGACATCGAAACATTGGATCCAAAAGAACGTGAAGGCGCAGCCCGCGGCGTATTGCGAAGTGCTCAATTAATTATTCGCGAACGCCACGAAAACACTGATATTCCAAACATTTCAAACAAAGTCGAAGCACTTATGCAATCAGTTAAGACCGGAGGTAATTAATCATGTCGACACCACGCCAAATCGCTGAGTCATACTGGAAAGCCGAATGCGAACGCGATACTGCAAAAGTTTTAAGTCATTACAACGAAGATGCAACTTTCTGTCCACCAGGTCAATGCCTTAATGGCCATGCTGAAATCGCTACTTTTTATGATGCATCCGGAAAAGATTTTCCAGGACTTGAAGTTGAAATCGTTAATGAATTTACTGTTGGCGACCAAGCCGCTTTGGAATGGCATGCGACATTGACCAACACCAAAGGCGAAAAATTCGAAATTGATGGCGTGAATATCATCAAAATTCGCGATGGAAAGTTTCAATGGGTCCACGCTTACTTCGACCCAACTGTGTTAAACCAGTAGCAATTAATAGGTAAGATTCGCTTGCTTTATAGGGGCCTATAGCTCAGCTGGCAGAGCAACGGACTTTTAATCCGTGGGTCGACGGTTCGATCCCGTCTGGGCCCACGTGACATATAGGGTTCTCACGAATCAACTAAGGGGAAAAATGAAGCGAATTTTGTTAGCCATTACGATGCTTTTTTCAAGTTTATTTACTGCAGCACCATCTCAAGCTGCCGAACTTCCAAAAGTTATTTCGTTTGATTTCTCGCCAAAGGAAATTGAATTAACTGGAGCGG
>JBDKLQ010000130.1:0-2682 GCA_039795555.1 Actinomycetota bacterium | reverse complement strand
GCATTCTTTTTAACAATAATTTCAACTACTGCCGAATGCAGGGAGTCAGAAGAATAGATTGGCGCGGTACATCCTTCGACGTAATGAACATATGAACCTTCGTCAGCGATGATCAAAGTTCGTTCGAATTGACCCATGTTCTCGGTGTTAATTCGGAAATAGGCTTGAAGCGGAATCTCGACATGTACGCCCTTTGGCACGTAGATAAAAGATCCACCTGACCAAACAGCTGTGTTCAGCGCTGCGAATTTATTATCGCCAACTGGAATTACGCTGCCAAAATATTCTTTAAAAATTTCAGGATGCTCTTTAAGTCCAGTATCGGTATCTAGAAAGATAACGCCTTGGGCAGCCAGATCTTCACGAATCGAGTGATAAACAACTTCCGATTCATATTGAGCGGCAACACCGGCAACTAGCCGTTGCTTCTCAGCCTCCGGAATACCCAAACGATCGTAAGTATTTTTAATATCTTCTGGCAAATCTTCCCAAGATTGAGCTTGTTTCTCGGTGGAGCGAACAAAGTATTTAATGGTGTCAAAGTGAATTCCCGATAGATCTGAACCCCAATTTGGCATCGGTTTTTTATCGAAAAGTGATAAGCCTTTTAACCGAAGATCCAACATCCATTGTGGTTCACTCTTTTTTGAAGAAATGTCGCGAACAACAGCTTCGCTTAATCCACGATTTGCTGTTTGACCAGCCTTGTCAGGATCAGACCAGCCGTACTCGTATTTACCAATTCCCTCTAATTCAGGATGTGCTGTGGTCATTTCTTATTTCCTCTATTGGTTGATTTTTTTAATGCTGGTACAAATGTGGTGCAAACGCCGTCGCCATTTGCGATGGTCGCCAATCTTTGAACATGGGTGCCTAGCGCTCGGGAAAACATTTCTGTTTCAGCATCACAAATTTGCGGAAATTCCGCTGCAACGTGCGCTACTGGACAGTGATGCTGACATAGCTCCTGCCCTACTGGCATTTTGTGGATGGTCGTTGCATATCCTTCATCGCTCAAAAATTTGGCGAAAGTTTTTTCTGGTTCCTTTGAATTCGTTAACTTCTCAGAAACCTTTTTTTCCATCTCGAGCGCACGAGCTTTGGCAAAATCGTTTATTAAATTTTCACCAGATTTCGCAGCCATAAATCGAAGTGCGGAGATCGCTAAATCATCATAAGAATGTTCAAACTGTTGCCGACCGGTATCGGTTAAAACAAAAACTTTTGATGGTCGGCCGCGTCCGCGAATTAAAGCCGAATGTGGTTCTCGCGCTTCGAGGTACCCATCATCAATCAGCGCTTCAGTGTGGCGGCGAATCCCTGCCGGCGTGATGCCAAGGCGCTCACTTAGTACCGCTGCAGTTGACGGACCGTTCTCCAGAATCGATCGGGCCACCTGTTCGCGGGTTCCTTCGGCGTCCATGATTTTCACAACGGTATTGTGTCGTAATTCCGCTGCAAGGGCCAAATCGGACACTTGTAGGCTGGGGGCGTGTTGATTCGTCGCTCTGCCGCATCACTTCTGGCGTTACAAGCTTTATTAATCGTTTCCGGCGGCGCAGTTCGCTTAACTGGATCGGGGCTTGGTTGCCCAACTTGGCCCGAATGCACCCAAGGTTCTTGGACCCCGATTTCAACTCAGGACCAATTGCATACTTGGATCGAATTCGGAAATCGATTACTTACCTTCGCACTAGTGGCTGCTTCAATTACAACACTTTCTGCAGTTTGGAAAACGCGCAAAGATTTACGTTTACTTGCGCTATTTCAAGTCCTTGGAATTTTTGGTCAAGGTGTTTTGGGTGGAATTACCGTTTTAACTCAATTAAATCCAATACCAGTTGCTGGTCATTTTATCCTTTCGATATTTTTAATTGCCGGGGCAAATTCGCTTTATCTAAAACGCGATCGACCTTTAACAAAGGTTTCTGATAGCTGGCTTTCTAAAGCTCACATAATCAGCGCGTTTTTAGTTGTTGTAGCCGGAACAATTGTTACTGGATCAGGACCGCATGCTGGAGATGTTAAATCACCGCGGTTTCCATTCAAGGTTCAGACGGTGGCATTTCTTCATGCTGACTTAGTAATCGCCATGCTCGGTATTACTTTGGCTCTTTACTTAACGGCAAAACATATTTCAAATGAAATTCGAGTTTTTGCGATAGTTGCACTAGGACAAGGGGCGATTGGTTACATCCAATTTTTCACTGGCGTTCCAGAATTATTAGTTGCAGCCCACATGCTGGGTGCGGCGCTATTTTGGATTTTCGCGTGGCGCGTCCGAGTTAGATTTATAACGACCGAAGTTAAAGAACTCATACGAGGGAGCGTCAATTGAATAAATGGGTTAAAGAGGATGATGATGTAATTAAATATGCCCGAGTCTTAGCTGCGGACGCAGTTCAAAAGGCAGGACATGGTCACCCTGGAACCGCAATGTCACTCGCACCTGTGGCTTATTTACTTTTCCAGCGCCACTTAGTTCATGACCCAGCTGATCCAAAATGGATCGGCCGAGATCGATTTGTTCTATCTTGTGGCCACTCTTCGTTAACGCTTTATACCCAATTATTCTTAAGTGGCTATGGTTTAGAACTTGCTGATTTAGAAGCTTTCCGAACACATAAATCATTAACTCCTGGCCATCCCGAATTTGGTCACACGGCAGGGGTCGAAATGACA
>JBDKLQ010000129.1:0-2508 GCA_039795555.1 Actinomycetota bacterium | reverse complement strand
CCTATAAGTTATTTAGGAATGGTGGGCAAAAACATTTAGCATTGATTTCAATTTGGTTCGGATATTTAGCTCAAGCTTTGATAAGTACCGATCACATCGCACTTGTGATATTAGGCTTTATATCCGCTGCATTGATAAACTCTGGTTACATTCATATTTCGCAAAGCGACGAAAATCAACCAGTGTTGAAAAATTCTCAGATTCAAAGAACTATCACGTTATCGACTCTAATAGTTTTAATATTTATTTTTTATAATTTTGCGCAAACCGAGAGACAGTCTTATTTGATTCTGAATGATTCTTATTCAGGAAATTCAATTAATTATTATTTGAACAATGATTGGATTGTTCCAAGAACTGCAGAAGAATTAGCGGTAAAATTGGCAAAAGGAAGTGATAGCGAGACGAGAGGATTAATTGCCGATAAATTATTATCAGTAAATAATATGAGCCATCAAGGTTGGTACTTCAAGGCAGTTGCCATGGAGGGTCAAAAGGATTACGTAAATGCCTTAAAGTATATGAATAAAGCCATTAATCTTGATCCGACTAATTCTGTGTATCTTCTGAGTAAATCTGTAATTTACATAGAAAAAAATGATTTGATTTCTGCGAAAGTATATTATTTAAAGACTTTGCGGGCAAATCCAAACCAAATGGGAATAGACTACGTTCGAGCTAAATTAAAAGACTATTTGTAAAAAAGTATCGAACAGGAGGGATTTATGAAGAAAAAGATTTTGGCAATCGCGGCAGCTTCGTTATTTGGAGCATCAATGCTCAGCGCACCTGCCGGAGCAGCGACAATAAAGAATGGAGTTGCTTGCACAAAGGCAAATGCAACTACCAAGGTAGGCGCAAAGACTTACAAGTGTGCGAAGAATCCTTATGTAACGCCGACAAAACGAACCTGGACTTTGACCGGCTGTTTAAGCGCCTATGCACTTTGGAAGAACGCTAAAGAGGAATATGACAACTGGAAGGATCTGGCAAAGCTAGCTGGCCCTGAAGGCGAAAAGACTCTTACTGAACTTCAGGCATCTATTACAGATCTTGAAACAACTATGAAGACTCAGGCGTGCAAAAAAGGCGCATAGTTAAGTAATTTTTTCAATAAACCCCGCGAGAAACTCTCGCGGGGTTTATATTTTCTTCACAAATATTTCTAAGTATGGGCGGGTTCAATTCCTTCATGTCAACGCTAGCCAGAAGCTCCCGAGTTGCTGGAGTCGGCACCGATTGGGCCGCGCTGCTGATGGGTGCTGGCTTAGGTTTAACGGTGGCGTTACAAGTTAGCACTTTGCAGCGGAGTGATATCAATGGCGTCTATCCATTAATTGACTCATTTTCGCGGTTATGTGCACTGGTTGGTTCTTACTTTGCGTTGGTTGGTGTTTTGTTAGTGGCGCGAATTCCGTGGGTCGAACAAGGTGTTGGCCATGATCGATTAGTTACCTGGCATCGAAAACTTGGACCGTATGCGCTGTTTTTAATTGGGTTTCATGTTTTGTTTGTGGTTTTTGGTTACGCGGGCGTGGATCAAATTCCGTTGTACGAGGAGTTTTGGCGAGTATTAAATAACTTCCCGTGGATGTGGTGGGCGCTTCTAGGTTTTGTTTTGATGTTGTCGGCGGGATTTTCCTCATATAAAAAAGCGCGCGCCAAGATGAGCTACGAAACTTGGTGGTTAATCCACATTTATTTCTATTTGGCAATCGCAGTTTCGTTTATGCATCAGATTTTGAGCGGACCGATGTTTGCAAATCACCCATTGAATAAGGCTTACTGGACTGGGTTGTATTTGTTTGTGTTGTTTGCTGTTGTTTATTGGCGAATCGGTATTCCAGTTTGGCGCTCGATTTATCACAACTTAAAAGTGGATCGGGTTATTGTTGAAGGGCCGGGAATAATTTCAATCGTGATGCGCGGGCGAAAATTAAATAAGTTAGCAGCTGAAGGTGGTCAATTCTTTGGTTGGCGCTTTTTGCAGCAAGGCCAATTCTTGGTTTCGCATCCTTATTCTTTGTCGGCTGCACCGACTGAACATTTCATGCGAATCACGATTAAAGATTTAGGCGATCATTCGCATCAAGCAGCCTTTATTAAACCTGGAACGCGCGTGATGGTAGAAGGTCCTTATGGCGCATTTACTGCGGGACGTGCAACTAGTCCGCATGTGGTTTTAGTTGGTGGTGGCGTTGGCATCACGCCAATTCGCGCGATTATGGAAGAGTTCAAACAAGGCGTGCAGATGGACGTAATTTTCCGTGCGTCAAAAGAAGAAGATTTGGTTCTGAAAGAAGAACTCGATTACATGGCATATAACTCGGGCGGGACGATTCGAATTCATTATTTAGTCGGTCCACGATCTAAGTTCCCGATGGATGCCAAAATGATGTTGAAATTGTGTCCATATTTCGCTGATTCCGATATTTATATTTGCGGGCCAGAACCATTGGTGGAAGCTGTGCGGGAGGCAGCACAAAAGGCGGGCGTGCCGAAAAATAG
>JBDKLQ010000128.1:0-7750 GCA_039795555.1 Actinomycetota bacterium | reverse complement strand
AAGAAGAGCAAGCAAATTACATCTTGGACATGCCGCTTCGCCGCTTAACCAAAATCAGCAAAATTGAACTTGAAACTGAACAGAAAGAATTAAAGAAAACTATTTCCGAATTGACCGCGCTTTTAAAGAGCGACGATGCTGTGAAAGCAAAGGTTTCGGAAGAGTTGACCGAAGTTTCAAAGAATTTTGCGACGCCACGTCGAACCAAAATTGCTTAATTAACTTACTTAGGCGTCGATTCGCTCGCGATCAACTTCCGCGCTGGCAATAAAGTCTTTCCGTGGCGCAACTTCGTTACCCATTAATAATTCAAACATTTCCTCTGCCGCTTTGGCATCTTTGATTGTGACCCGGCGCAAAGTGCGGTGATCTGGATCCATTGTGGTTTCACGCAATTGATCTGCATCCATTTCGCCGAGTCCTTTATAGCGCTGAATTGGTTCTTTCCATTTTTTGCCAGCTTTTTTCATCTGCGCCGTAAGCGCCTTCATTTCATCATCGCTATAGGTGTAATGAACTACGCCCTTTTTGCCACCAGTTCCAACCTCTTCGATTCGGTGCAATGGTGGAATTGCGGCAAAGACTCGACCTTCATCGATTAACGGTTTCATGTAGCGATAAAGCAGAGTCAATAACAAGCATCGGATGTGTGCACCGTCAACGTCGGCATCGGACATCAGAATGATTCGACCATACCGGGCTTCATTAATATCAAAAGATTTTCCAGAACCAGCGCCAATAACTTGAATTATTGATGCGCATTCCTTGTCATCAAGCATCTGCGATAGGGATGCTTTTTGAACGTTCAAGATTTTTCCGCGAATTGGCAAAATTGCTTGGAATTCTGAATTTCTTGCAGCTTTGGTGGTGCCCAGCGCTGAATCACCTTCGACCACAAATAGTTCCGTGCGATTTACATCCTCAGACCTGCAATCGGCCAATTTGGTTGGTAGCGATGAGCTTTCTAACGCATTTTTACGCCGTTGCAAATCTTTGTGGGCGCGGGCGGAAATTCGAGTGCGTGATGCATTTGCGACTTTTTCTAAAATTAATTTGCCATTGGCTTTATCAATTCGCTTAGTAGTCTTAAAGAACGCGGCGAGTTGATCGGAGACAACTTGCGCCACGATTTTCGCTGCGGCAGCCGTACCTAGTACCTCTTTAGTTTGACCTTCAAATTGTGGTTCGGTCATCCGGACGGTAACGACGGAAGTTAATCCTTCGAGAATGTCATCTTTGATTACATCGGCTTCATTCTTTTTCAATATTCCAGATGATCGCAGCGCTTCATTAAAGGCTTTGGTGATGGCTCGTTCGAAACCTTGGACGTGGGTTCCGCCTTTTGGGGTTGCGATGATATTTACAAATGAACGCTGAGTTGATTCGTAACCATTGCCCCACTTGAGTGCAATATCTACGTTCATATCGCGTTCGACCTCAGTTGGGTTCATATGACCTTGTTCGTCTAATACCGGAACTGTTTCTTGATAATGGCCAGTTCCGGCAATTCGAATTACATCGCCAACTGGATCGTCCGGTTGCAAAAAGTTGCAGTATTCAGAAATTCCGCCTTTATGGAAGAAGGTTTCACTCTTTTTTGCGCTTTTTACGCGCTTATCGTTAACGACCAGAGTTAGACCAGGAACTAAGTAACTAGTCTGGCGAGCGCGCGCATAGATATCTTCTAAATCTAATTCGGCATCTTTTAAAAAGATTTGGCGGTCGTACCACCACTTAATTCTGGTACCTGTTACCTTCGCTGGAACTTTTCCAGTTATACGAAGCCCTGATTTTGGAGTGAATGTCGCTTTAGGACCATCGCCATCGAAAATGCCTGCGTTTCCGCGCTGAAAAGACATCCAATGAATTTTTCCGTCACGATCTACTTCGACATCCAGGCGAGAAGACAACGCATTAACAACTGACGCGCCAACGCCATGTAAACCACCGGATGCGGCATAAGAACCGCCACCAAATTTTCCACCGGCGTGCAATTTAGTCATTACAACTTCGACGCCAGTTAAACCAGTTTTTGGTTCCTTATCAATTGGAATTCCGCGACCATCGTCGTGAACTTCTACTGAACCATCTGATTCCAAATTAATTTCAATTTTTTTGCAATGTCCGGCGAGCGCCTCGTCGACTGAGTTATCGATAATTTCCCAAAGGCAGTGCATCATGCCGCGTGAATCGGTAGAACCGATATACATTCCGGGGCGCTTGCGCACTGCATCGAGACCTTCTAGAACTGCCAGGTCTTTAGCGGTGTAACTGCGCTCTACGCTGCGATCATCTGCCACGTGGGGCAGGTTAGCGAGCCATTTGCAGATACCTTGGGATATCAATAAGAACTCCCATTAAAAGTCGATATTTATGCAGAAAAATGTGATTTATTACAAAAAATTAACCTAAATTCCCTGCGGGGAATAAAAAGTTATGCTTCTATTGTTCCCAATACGTAACACGAGCAAAGGAGAGATAAGTGACCGAACAAGTCTTGTTAGAGACCACACCTTTGAACGCCCTAGATCGTTGCGATCGTTGCGGTGCCCAGGCTTATGTTCGTGCCACCCTCCTAAATGGCGGTGAATTGCTTTTCTGCGGCCATCACGGCAAGGAATACGCTGAAAAGTTAAAGAGCGTAAGTGCCAAGATTCATGACGAGACTGATCGTCTTGTTGAATCTAATTAATTAAATTAGCATCGCTTAGTGCTATCCACTTTCCATCAGACCAAGAAATTATTGGTCGAAACAGTCATGGATTTGATGGAGACCAAAGCGCCTAATGAAATCAGCGCCGACGAAGTTCTTCAAAAATCGGGCATTTCAAAGGGCTCGATGTATCACCATTTCAAAGATTTAGATGAGCTGGTAGAAACAGCCCAGGTTGCGCGTTTTGCCCACTGGGTAGATGTTTCGATTCAAAATTTGGGCCAAATTATTCGCGCCACTAAAACCAAAGATGAACTTTATGAAGCTTTGCGCGTTGTAACTGAAAATACCCAAAGCGCAAAACGCAAAGACTCGCGAATTGAGCGCGCTGCTGCCCTATCTAGACGAAGTGGCAGCACCCGTTATTTCGAATTGATTGGAAAAGAATCTGATCGCTTGATGTCCGGGTTAGAAGATTTGGCCAGAGAGGCTCAGGAAAAAGGATTCTTCTCCAAAAAGCATCTCCCACGGGCAATTTCATTAATGGTTCAGGCGTATACCTTGGGCAAAATTGTTGACGATTACAGCCACCAACCAGTCTCGGATGCAAATTGGAATAACTTGATTATGGATGTAATTCGTAACGTGTTTATGGCGGATTAATCTAAATAATCGCGCAGCACCTGGCTACGAGATGGGTGGCGCAATTTGGACATCGTCTTCGATTCAATCTGGCGGATACGTTCGCGAGTAACCCCATAAACCTTGCCGATTTCATCGAGAGTTTTTGGTTGACCGTCAGTCAGACCAAAGCGCATCGCAACTACTCCAGCTTCACGTTCGGACAAAGTGTCCATGACTTTGTGAAGCTCTTCTTGAAGCAATGTAAATCCAACGGCATCGGCTGGAACGATCGCTTCGGAATCTTCGATCAAGTCACCAAATTCCGAATCGCCTTCTTCACCAAGCGGGGTGTGGAGTGAAATTGGTTCACGTCCATATTTCTGAACTTCGACCACCTTTTCTGGCGTCATATCTAATTCTTTTGCCAATTCTTCTGGGGTCGGTTCGCGACCAAGATCTTGCAACATCTGGCGCTGTACCCGGGCAAGTTTGTTAATGACTTCCACCATGTGTACCGGAATACGAATAGTGCGAGCTTGGTCGGCCATGGCACGAGTAATCGCCTGGCGAATCCACCAAGTCGCATATGTCGAGAACTTGTAACCCTTGGTGTAATCAAACTTTTCAACGGCGCGAATCAAACCTAAGTTTCCTTCTTGAATTAGATCTAAGAACAACATGCCGCGACCGGTGTAACGCTTGGCAAGTGAAACCACCAAACGTAAATTTGCTTCGAGCAAATGATTCTTTGCGCGGCGACCGTCTTCGGCGATCCATTCGAGTTCGCGCTTTAATTTCTTTTCTAACTTCTTTTCCGTTGCCAACTTCTCTTCGGCGAAGAGCCCAGCTTCGACGCGAGTAGCAAGCTCTACTTCAAGTTCCGCATTTAGAAGCGCCACGCGACCAATCTGCTTTAAATAATCTTTAACTGGGTCAGCGGTGGCACCTGCAGTCATAACGGTCTGCTGCGGCGCATCATCTTCTTCGGAGGCTTTTAAAGTAAAGGCATCTTCTTCGTTGCCCGAAGTCTCGTCCGCTAAATTAACTACGCGCGGACCTTTTTCCTTTTCTTCTTCGTTCTCTTCCGCTTCATCCTTTAGAAGTTTTTCGATCTCTTCTAAATCAACTTCTTCTAATTCAACATCTTCGCCATCGATTTTGGCGGTCTTGGGTCCTGGCTTTCCTGGCGTGGCCGGTGCCGCAACAACTGGCGCCGGCTTCGGCGCCACCAATGCCTTCTCGGTATTTTTCAACATGCGATAAGGCGAACCAAGTCCCGCCTTCTTTAATTTTTCAATTACTTTTGGAACCTTAACCGCCAGTTCGCGGGCTTCATCAACTAATTCTTTATCGATCTTTTTAGGAATGCGATTTATATTTGCAACGCCGCGAGATTCAAGTTCAGCTAAAACAGCTTTTTGGCGATCGGCCAATTCGCGGGCATCTAAAATTTGTTTTACATCTTGGGCCGTTAATTCTTTTTTGAGCGCAATCTTGACTTCAACTTTTTTGGCAAGTTTTTTTGCCGCTTTCGCAGGTTTGGCTGACTTCTTTACCGCCTTTTTGACCGGCGCTTTTGCCTTTGTGCCCTTTTTGGGCGCACGAGATACAGCCACAAAACATCCTTCGTTGGTTTTAAATTAAATCGCTACAAATGCCAGGGGTAGCAAGCGAGCGATTGCGATTGCGTAATTGTACTCAAATAGCCAGTGGCCAAAGCGCCATTTACTTGGCTGCGGCGATGGCTTTTCGCACCAAATTACCCACTGATTCCACCTCAACGAGGAAGCCATCGTGGCCAAATGGGCTGGAAATCGTCTCTAGCGGCAGCGCGGTCGGAGTTAGCTCAACTAATTCCGCCTGCAATCTCGGTGGAAATAATCGATCGGTATCAATTGAAACCGCCATCACTGGAACTTTAACTGTCGACAACGCTTCGGCAACGCCACCGCGATCGCGGCCAACATCATGTGAATTCATCGCCTCGCCCAAAACAATGTAAGTGTTAGCATCGAATCTTTTCGCAAGTTTCTGCGCTTGATGATCCAAATAGGACTCGACGGCATAGCGCCCAGTGTCATCTCCTTGCAACTGGCGACCAAAACGCATATCCATTTCAATCTCAGTTCGAAAAGTTAAATGGGCAATCTTTCGAGCAATTCCAAGACCTTGCCACGGCCCTTCGCTCTTGTCGTAATAATCGCCGCCATGAAAATTTGGATCAGATTTAATTGCATTTATTTGAATCGAAGTGGTTCCAATTTGATCACCGGTGGCAACGGCCGAAGACCCAATGGTGCAGATTGCACCCACACGTTCTGGAAATTGAATCGCCCATTCAAGCGAGCGCATCCCACCTAGTGATGGCCCAACAGCTAAAACATACTTTTCAATTCCGAGCGCATTGGTAAATGCAATTTCGGCATTAACCATGTCGCGAATTGTTAATGAAGGAAATCTGGAACCGTAAAACTTTCCATCGGGTGCAAGTGATGCAGGTCCAGTTGAACCTTGGCAACCACCAATCACATTTGGACAGACCACAAAATATTTATTGGTATCTAGCGGCAAACCTGGCCCAACCATTGATGGCCACCAACCTGGAACATCGGACCAACCAGTCCATGCATGATTAACTAAAATCGCATTATCTTTTGCTGCGTTTAGTTCGCCCCAAGTTTGGTAAGCAATCGTGATATCTGGAAGAGTCTCGCCCGATTCCAAAAGTAAGAAACCAATTTTCAAAAATTGGCGCGCTTCTGGATCTTCATGAGGTAACCACGCACCGGTTACATTAGAGATTGGCAATTACAACTCCTCGCGCTTACCGATATCCATCTTTAAATATCGATCTGGTCCTCACCCGGAGCACCCCACCGCGGTGGAGGGTTGCCGTCCAATTAGCCGGGGCTTAAAACTGGAACTCTTGACCTTGTAGCGCAAAGTTTAACATTCAAAAATCACACGCGAAACTTTGGGATGTAATTCTGAACGAAGCTTGGAGAGCGCACTTGGTGGCCAACCAGTTGAGAAAACTCGGCGAAGTAATTTCGCCAATGAATATTCCGGATCATCAATTAACGCTCGATCTAATGCGCGATGAGCAAGGGCTCCTTCACCACGTTCGTAAGCAATTGAGGCAAAGATTGAAGCAATCGGCGCCACAAAACCCGCTGGCGCCAGCTTTAACAGTACCCGCCACATCGCGTAATAACTTTCGGCGCTCGTTTCGCTATGGCAGCCAAGAGCGTAATCACGAACTTGAATATCGGTTAACCGTCCCAACACCCGCGCAATTAAATCTTGATCTGTGCAATTTCCTTCGCTAATAAAAAAATCAGCAAGTGTCAAAATACTTTCGGCCCCATCGCGTTGTAATTGATTTAAATTTGGCGCAGTTTCATCAATTGCAAAAGATGAAACTTTTTCAAACCAAGCAAAATCTTTGGCAATTGGCGTTGCAGCGATGGAAGCTGAAAGGCCAGAAACATCGTCAAAAGGCAGAATTCGACCTTGGCTAACTTGTTCGGGTGCAATCCGAGATGAACCAAAATCTGGCAATGGCGAACCATCGGGTGGGCAACAACTTTGGTCATTGCAAAGTAGCGACCTGAACTTGCCGTCTCGAACCAGAATCAATTCGCGAATCGGTAAATCCAAAGCCGAAATCGCGTCAGTTAACCGAGCCAAAATAGTTTCGCCATCACGAATATTGTCGGGTTCGTACGCGACAGCTAGCGCACCATCGCTACCTTCACGCGATAAATGGCTAGCCAATAATTTAAAGGTGCTATCCGGCGGATTAATTGGATAATCGACTCGCATCGCCATCTCGAGTAAGTCATCTTTTACTGATAGCAGAACTAAGGAATTAGTTGGGTGATAACCAATCAAAAATGGCAAAGCGTTTAATAGATCATGTGGTGAAGTTACAGTAGTCATGCGGTGAGAATCTCGAATTAATCCGACAAAGATTTTTACTTACCCACAAACAATGTTTCGGCGCCAACAGCTTGGATTTCTATTTCGGCAAACTGTTCAATCTTGCCCGGTATCGGGCGCTGGACTCCATTTAACGTCCAGAAGCCACGCCAAATAGCCACCAGTTCCACCCAATAAATTCCTGGCTTTTCATAGGCATGCTTGATTCGACCATTGGGATATGGCCCGCCATTTTCGGTTGTTACAAATGTTGTGCCATCGCCAAAGTACCAAGTCATCACTGGCACGATGTCAATCCCAACTTTTTCGCCCAAAATTGGAATTGTGGTTTGAAATCTAGTTGGTAAATCCGACCAAAAATATGTTGGCACGCCAATTAGCGAATCCCCTTCCGGTTGATAGGCAATCCCAGTGCTCGGTAAAGATTTAATGATTCGATCGGCCAATGTGGGTGAAGACTTCGTTCTGACTTTCGTTGCAGTTGGCCTTGGCCGCGGCGTGTAGGGGCGAGGTTTATAAGTTCGTTTAATG
>JBDKLQ010000127.1:0-28401 GCA_039795555.1 Actinomycetota bacterium | reverse complement strand
CCTTTATATAAGCGACCATCTGGTGATCGCGTTCCTTCGGGATAAATTCCGAGGCAATCGCCTTCGCCTAAAATCTTTAATCCGGTTAATAACGCAGCTTCACTTCGGCGACCACCGCTTCGATCAACTGGCACTTGGCCAAGTGCATGAAAGGTGAGCGCTTGTAGCTTGCCCTTAATTCCCCGGCCGGTGAAATATTCGGATTTCGCTAAATAGGTAACGCGCCGCGGCACTACTAAAGGAATAAAAATTGAATCACTGAAAGATAAATGATTTGAAGCCAAAATTACTGGGCCAGTTGCCGGTACGTATCGCAAACCTTTTACTTTTGGCCGAAAGAGCAACATTAGAAATGGCGTTAAAAATGCGCGAAGTGTGCCGTAAGGCAACTTATTGACCGCGTTACTCACGGGTAAAACTTACCTTTTAACCATTTCTACCGCTACTTTTAGGCGCGTGAGAGAGATCCATATCCCGGAAATTGTTCCGTATCCAACTAAAGGAAATATCACCAACTTTATTTCCGATCGCGCAAAATTCGAACCTAATCGCGTCATGCTCTCTCGCGCCATTGGCGAAAATTGGCAACCAGTGACTGCGCACGAATTGGAAGCGGAAGTTCGCGCCGTTGCAAAAGGATTAATTGCTAGCGGTGTTCAATTCGGTGATCGCGTTGCCATAATGTCCCGCACTCGTTACGAATGGACCATCATTGATTTTGCCATTTGGTATGCCGGCGCCGTTCCAGTTCCAATTTATGAAACTTCTAGCGCAGAACAAGTTGATTGGATTTTGTCAGACTCAGGCGCAGTTGGCATCTTTGTTGAAACACCAATTCTTGCGGAATTAGTTGAAAGTGTTCAGCCGAAGCACACTAAAAATATTTGGACCATAACTGATGATGTGATTTATTTATTATCAAATATCGGTAGCCACATTCCAAATTCCGAAATTGATAGTCGAATCAGTCAAATGAATCCAGAAACGTTAGCGACATTGATTTATACCTCCGGAACAACTGGAAATCCAAAAGGCGTGCAATTAACCCACGGTGGTTTTATGTATGAGTGCACCAACGTGGTTCAAGCCGCCGCCGATTTATTTTTAGATCCAGGTGCTAAAACACTTCTCTTTTTACCGGTGGCCCACGTATTTGGTCGCATGATCGAAGTTGGTGCCATCTCAGCCGGGTTGCATTTGGCTCATTGCAGCGATGTCATCAATCGCTTAACTACCGATCTGGCAACGTTTAAACCGACATTTGTATTGGCGGTGCCGCGAGTATTTGAAAAGGTTTATAACGGCGCGGAAGCTAAAGCCATTGCAGGTGGTAAAGGCAAAATTTTTAAAGCAGCTGCAAATACAGCCATCGCATACTCCCGCGCACTTGATCTAGGTAAAATTTCAAAACCGTTGGAACTTCGCCACAAATTATTTGATCATCTGGTCTATTCGAAAATTCGCACTGCCTTAGGTGGCAATGTAAAAGCGGCAATCTCTGGCGGCGCTGCATTAGGCGATCGGTTGGGACATTTCTTCCGCGGCATCGGTGTAAGCATTTTGGAAGGTTACGGATTAACCGAAACTTCCGCCGGTACCACATTAAATTTGACGCAATCAGTCCGAATCGGTTCAGTTGGCCGACCGATTCCGGGTAACACTGTAAAAATTGCTGACGATGGTGAAATTTTAATTAAGGGCCATATTGTTATGAAGGGTTATTGGCAAAATGACGCAGCCAATAAAGAAGTTTTCGATGGCGACTGGTTTAAATCTGGAGATTTAGGAACGCTAGATGAAGATGGCTTCCTTTACATAACTGGTCGAAAGAAAGAATTGATTGTCACTGCTGGTGGCAAAAATGTTGCCCCAGCGGTGTTAGAAGATCGCTTGCGGAGCCACCCGTTGATCAGCCAGTGCATGGTTGTTGGCGACAATCAACCATATGTTGCCGCGTTAATCACGTTAGATCCCGATACATTAAAAACTTGGGTTGAAACTAATAAAAAGATGGGGGCTTCCCTATCTGATTTAACCCGCGATCCTGATTTGATATCGGTAATTCAAACAGCAGTTGATGAGGCAAATAAGGCGGTTAGTCGTGCGGAGTCAATTAGAAAATTTGTTCTTCTCGATCGCGACTTCACAATTGCGGGCGGACATTTAACGGCCAAGTTATCCATCAAACGCCATGTCATCGCCAAAGAGTTCGCCGAAGCTATCAAAGCGCTTTATAACTAACCAACTCGAAGTTGCGCATCAAATCCACATCGGAATTGCGCAAGAACTGCTTGCAATCATCTATTCGATGGACCATTTTTTAGGCGATCCGAAAACTGATTTACACGCCCGAACTCAAGTTCGCCGAATCAGATTTGCAGCCAATGACTTATTGAAGCGAATCTATTCCGAACTTTATGAACTTCGAATGCCAATTGTTGAACCAGTTTCAATCTCGGCAACTGATTAATCACCGCGCGAAGTGCAGCTACTTGGGATTTTGCCAACTGGTAAAAGTAATGAAGAGATTGCGGTGGAATTGATGGTTTCGGTGGCCACAATAAAAACCCATTTATCAGGCTTGTATCGCAAACTGGATGTTAAAAATCGAACTCAAGCAATTAGCGTGGCTCGTCACCGTGGATTAATTGGTTAAATTTCTTAGACCAATTTTCCCAAGTCCAATAGCTAAGCGCCCATTCTCGGCCCAAGCCGCCCATCATCGTTGGCTTTCCATTTAAGATTTTAATAATTTCAGTTGCAATTTTTTTCGGCTTTCGACCATTGACTACCGAACCGGTGATTCCATCTTTTACCGCATCGGGTGCGCCACCAGAATTTCCGACAACCACTGGCAAAGCGCAAGAACTCGCTTCCAAATAAACAATTCCGAGACCTTCAACTTCTAAGCCAAATAATCGATCGCGCGCCGGCATTGCAAAAATATCACCGACGCAGATATACCGTGGCAGATCTTCGTATTGGACCCGCCCGGTAAAAGTTACACAATCTTGAACTTTATATTTATCGACTAATTTTTCTAACCTTTTTAAATACGGACCACGACCAACTATTAATAAATGAATATTGGGAATTGCTTTGCGAATTCGAGGTAGCGCCCGAATTAATTGATCTTGTCCTTTGCGTGGCACCAGCCGGCCAACCGAGACAATTACTTTTTTATCTGCCAATCCCAATGAGCGCTTCAGCTCACTGGAATCGACAGGCTGAAAGTGATCGGTATCAATTCCGGGTGCAATCTGAACTAATTTGCTCAAATCTTCTTTACGCAGCGCAGTTGAAATTTCCTTTTTTGTGTATTCACCTAAATAAGTTAAATGATCTACATTTGCGCCAATTCGCTTAATTGCCAGACTAAATGGCGGAATTTTTGCCCACCAAACTTCGTGGCCATGGGTAATTGCAATTTTCTTTTTCGCTGTTAATTTATTTGCCATCAACGCTAGCGGCGCGGCGGCGCCAAAAACCACAACGTCAGTATTGATTTTAGAAACGTTTCGAATAACTCGCGGCGTTGGCAGTAGAACTTTGGCGCGATCTCGAATCACAGTTACCCCGAAATCGGTTAACCATTTCGCATCGTAATCTTTAGTATCGCCTTGGCTCGAGGTGTAAACCGTTACTGAGTTTCTTGGAAGGCGTTCAATTAGCCCGTGAACAAAAGTTTCGATTCCGCCAGCGCGCGGTCCAAAATCATTTGTGACAAATAGAGTCTGGAGCGTCTTGAGATTTTGGTTAGAAACGACGCGCTCCCATATATGGCTTGTACCCAAAACTATTTCCAAATTTTTCTACGCGAACGCGCGCACCAGATCGCGGTGCATCAACCATCTTGCCGCCACCTAAATATATTCCGACGTGGCTAACTGGACGGCCAAAGAAAACTAAATCCCCTGGTCGTAAATCTTTTCGATCAACTTTTTTTCCATAACGCATCTGTAACGCAGCCGAGTGTGGCAAGGAAACGCCTGCCGCTTCATAAGCGCGCATCGTTAATCCCGAACAATCCCACGTCACCATTCCGGCAGCGCCAAATACATAGCGATCACCAATTTGTTTTAACGCATAACGAAGGGCGATGCCCGCGCGACCGGAAATCCCGGCAGCTCCTTTGGCATCAATTCGCGATTGCGCTAGTTCGGCCGCCTCTTCGTCAGCTGAAAGTTTGGCCAACCGTTCGCGTTCGGCCGCCTTTAACGAAGCAAGGAGCGCTTCAGCTTGAGCCAATTTTGATTGTGCAATTTTATTTTGTCGATCTAATCGCGCTTTGGTCTTGGCCACGATTGCTAACCGATCATTTACGGTAAGTGAGGTGGCATTTAATTTTTGTTGTGCAGCCGAATATTTGCGAAGCGCAATCGATTGTTGGCGAGTAATTTGTTCTAGCGCCCCAGCCGATTGCAGATATAACTTAGGGTCACTTGAAAAGAGCAATTGAATATCTTGGCCTAAAACCCCATCTTTATATTTTGCGACTGCAATTGCGCCTAATGATTTCTTTAGCGCCGCCACATTTCGGCCACGGGCGTCGGCCTCTTGTTGAATCCCGCTTAATTGGCGATTTAGATTTGCTAATTGCACCTTGGCGGTTTGGGCGCCTTCGGCTGCGGCAGTTGCTTCATCGCGCAACCTCGTAACGCGATCTTTCACATCTTGAATTGATGCCGCCTGCGTCGGCGCCGCTAGTAATGGCGCTGCGACGATTACTGCAATCGCAATTCGCAATTTCATCGGGCTAGGTTACAACGCATAATTGGGCCATGACCATTACGGCCACGCTCGTTATCGGCGCAGACGGGGCGACCGTGAAAAATGGCACATCTGACGGTGTGAGTAACCTGAGAGATCGCGCTAAATTCTTAGAGCTGCGACGAAAATTTGATTGCATCTTGATTGGTGGCAATACCTATCGAACTGAAAAATATCGCGCGACTCCAATTCCGCTATTTGTAATTAGTCGAAATGGCGGTGGTGAAAATATTTCACCGCGAGAAGCGATTGCCAAAATTTCAAAACTTTATGGTGAAAATATTTTGGTAGAAGGTGGCCCTGCCCTACTGACTTCAATGATTTCAGATGGATTGATTGATCGCCTTTTCTTAACGATTACTGATGTCTCCGGCGGTGAAAATCCGATTTCCTTTGTGTCATTACTGCGAGACTTTGTAATCGAAAGTGATGAAACCGAGACGGGTACTAGGTTTATTACTGCAGTGAAAGTAGCGCCACACCAGCAACTGCGCTAACGATTCCGAAGTATTGAATTTTGTGTAACCGTTCGTGCAAGAATCGATATGCAAAAAATGCGGTAAAAATTGGGCTTAAGCCGCCAAGTAACATGACTATCGCCATTAATCCGTGTTGGGTGGCGATTCCTAAAAATAAATTTGCTAAAAAATCTGCGATTCCAACAAAAATTAATGATGGGATTTCTTTCACACTAAACTCTTTATGAGTTTTTAATTTTGTGGCAATTGCAATTGTGATGAAAATTGTGGTTACACGCATCATCACCATCGTATAAAGCGGACTGGAATCCGATCCGCGAGCCATAAAAACCAGAGCTACGCCAAAACAGAGCGCTGTGATAATCGAAAGCACGACTGGTTTTAACGGTAGCCCTTGCGAAGCTTCCGGACCACTTGCGCAGAAAGCTCCAACTAAAGCTAGTGCGCATCCAATAAGTGCAATCGTTGATAACCGTTCGCCGCCAATTAACGCAACTGAAAATGGAATTAACGCGCCAAGTGAAGCAATTGGTGAGACTACGCCCATTCGACCAGTGGCTAGCGCTAAATAAAAGAGCGCTAATCCGGTGTAACCAACAATTCCAGCAATTACGCCATTGATTACATAACCAGTTCCGATTGGTTTTTCATTTGTTACCAACACCAAAATTGCGCCAAAAATTAAACTAAAAATTTGCGACATCCCAAGCACCGCTATTGGGCGATGGTTTCGACTTAGCCGACCGCCCTCAAAATCGGAAGTGCCCCATAAAAATGATGCTGCAAGTGCTAATAGGCTCGCCATAAATCGGAACTTACCTTATAAATCGCGATTGTCCTGCGAAAATTATCTAGTGACCGAGGTGCAATTTGAAAAAGCAGTTGCTGCGATAACCAGCATCACACCGCGCCCAGAAATTACCTTGGATGAAATGCCAGCGCCACAAAAATTAGCGCCATTTTCTTTTGCAATTTCGGCCGAAGTTACTAATGGAGATTATGAAATTGGATCCGGCCGCTTTGTGTTGTTACATCAACCAGGTGGCCAAGATGCGTGGGAAGGTGAATTTCGCTGCGTCTCTTATTTGAGCGTCGATTTAGAAGAGATGATGCAAGATGATCCCTTGTTGCCAGAAGTTGGTTGGAATTGGTTATTGGAATCGCTAAGTAACAATGGTTGCAATTTAGCGGCCGCAAGCGGCACGGTAACTCGCGCAGTTAGCCATTCCTTTGGAAAGTTAACGCCAAATGCTGATGGCGCCGATATTGAAATTCGCGCCTCGTGGACTCCAGTAATTTCTGCGCCCGCTGATATCGCAAGTCATTTTGAAGGTTGGTTGCAATTGTTAGCCGAACTCGCTGGATTGGCGCCAATTCCGGAGGGCGTTGCGACTTTCGCAAAGCGTAGATGAGTGAACCAACTCCGCTACTACTTCCAGCTGGTGGCATTCCAGAATTAATCGCGACTAAATCGCAATTTGAAAAAGCTCTAACTCAAATCGCAAATGGGCGCGGCCCAATTGCCCTTGATGCCGAACGCGCTAGTGGTTATCGCTACTCCGCGCGCGCTTATTTAATTCAAGTAAAACGTGAGGCCGGCGGTTTACATTTAATCGATCCAATTCCACTGCGCGAAGAGCGCGAATTGATCAATCGCTTCAATGAAATTTTGACTGAGAATGAAGTGATTTTGCATGCCGCTAGTCAAGATTTGCCATGCTTGCGCGAATGGGGTCTGACGCCAAAATATTTATTTGACACTGAACTAGGCGCTCGAATTGCCGGCCTACCAAAAGTGGGCCTTGGTTCATTAATCGAAGAATTTTTCCACAAAGTTTTGGCGAAAGAACATTCGGCAGTTGATTGGTCGAAGCGCCCGTTAGATCCAGATTGGCTGGCCTATGCAGCGTTAGATGTCGAGCTATTAATCGAACTTCGAAATGAAATTGCAACGCAACTTGGCGATAAGTTGGAGTGGGCTAAGCAAGAATTCAATGCGGTTTTAACTGCGCCACCAGCGCCGCCAAAAGTTGATCCATGGCGGCGAACTTCGGGAATGCATAAAGTTCGAACTCGCGAAGCGATGGCAATTGTTCGCCAACTCTGGCTTGAACGCGACCAATTAGCGAGCGCGCTCGATATTGCGCCGGGGCGATTATTAAACGACCACGCAATTTCGGAGTTGGCGCTCCATCCGGCAAAAACGGTAAGGGAATTTAAAACAGTTTTAAAAAAGATTGGCTTTCGCGAGCGCTGGCTGGAACATGTTGACAGATGGCTTGTGGCTATCAAAAGTGCGCAGAGTTTGGCGCCAGATCAATTGCCGCAGATGCGGATAAATGGCGATGGTCTGCCGCCGGTTAAAAATTGGCGCGAGAAACATCCGCTCGCCTATGCCAGATTGACCCACGCTCGGGCCGGCCTTGCCGAAATTAGCGAAGAGTTAAAGATCCCGATTGAAAATCTCTGCACCCCAGAATTAATCCGGCGCCTTTGTTTCAACCCAACTGAGGAAGTTGCCGGCAGCCTCACCTCTATGGGCGCCCGGCCATGGCAGGTTTTATGCGTGGCCCCAATGCTCAAGGAGGCGCTAGCCCAGCGGGAGGCGCTCGAAGCCCCCGCGCCAGAGCCGGAAAGTGATGAATTACGCAACGAATAAGTTGCGTAATTAAAGGCGGCGGTCTAGATTTGACCGCATGCTAAATAACTTCGTAATCGCCCTTCGCGAAGGCTTTGAAGCGGCATTGATCGTAGGAATTCTCCTCGCCTATTTAACTAAGAGCGGGCGCGTTAATTTAAAGAAGAGCGTCTGGGTCGGCGTCGCAGTTGCGATTATTTTCAGTTTAGCTTTCGGCGGAATTTTGACCGCTACTTCATCTAACTTGTCAGAACGTCACGAAGAAATTTTTGCTGGTTTAACTTCGATCTCTGCTGTCATCCTGGTTACTTGGATGGTCTTCTGGATGAAGCGAATCGCGCGTTCGATGCGCAATGAATTGGAAGCCAAAGCTTCAATGGCGTTATCAGCTGGAGCGATGGCAATTACCGCATTTTTCTCGGTAGCGCGCGAAGGAATTGAAACTTCGCTCTTTGTTTACTCATCATTTAAAGTGGTCGGAACTGCGATTGATTCCGTGCTTGGTCTAATCCTTGGCTTTGCCGCTGCGGTAATTTTGGGTGTTGGTGTTTATAAAGGAACGATGAAATTTAATATGCGCGCTTTCTTTACAATCTCAGGTAGCGCGCTGTTATTGGTTGTAGCTGACATCTTGTTCAAAGGTATCGGCGATCTCCAAGCAGTTGGCTGGTTACCAAGTGGCAGTATTTTTGCGCTGACAGTAACTGCGCTCTATCTATTAACCGCTTTGCCGTTGTACTTGTCGAATTCAGTAAAGTCAGTTAAACCAACTAAGAAATCAGAGACCTTAGTACATACTGCATAATGCCACCGTGGCGGTAGTAATCTGCTTCGCCCGGGGTATCAATTCGTACCAGCGCTTCAAATTTCTTATCGCCCGCAGTAACCGTAACGGTTTTTGGCGTTTTGCCATTATTTAATTCGGTCACGCCGCTGATTGAAAATACTTCATCGCCATTTAAGCCAAGTGACTTTGCGCTTTCGCCAGCTTTAAATTGAAGCGGTAGCACACCCATACCAATCAAATTTGATCGGTGAATCCGTTCGAAACTTTCAGCGATTACTGCCCGCACACCTAGTAGCGCCGTGCCTTTTGCCGCCCAGTCGCGCGATGATCCTGATCCATATTCTTTACCTGCCAAAATTACTAACGGAACGCCAGCAGCTTGATAAGCCATGGACGCGTCATAAATTGTGCTCTGCTGGCCATTTGCCAAAAAGTTTTTGGTGTAACCGCCTTCGACGCCATCGAGTAATAAATTCTTCAATCGAATATTGGCAAAGGTGCCGCGAATCATTACTTCGTGATTGCCGCGGCGCGAGCCATATGAATTGAAATCTTTTCGATCTACCCCGTGTTCGGTTAAATATTTACCAGCTGGCGAATCAACTTTGATTGAGCCCGCAGGTGAAATGTGATCAGTAGTTACCGAATCACCCAAGATCGCTAAAACACGAGCATTTGCAATATCGGTAACTGGCGTTGGCTGGTTTGGCATTCCATCAAAATATGGTGGCTTTCGCACATAAGTTGATTTTGGATCCCACTCAAAAGTTTTGCCTGTTGGGGTATCTAGCGACTTCCAGCGATGATCACCTTCAAATACGCTCGAATAATCTTTGCTAAACATTTCGGACGAAATCGCCGAATCAATCACCGATTGAATTTCGGCAGGAGCTGGCCAAATATCTTTTAGATAAACATCGGCGCCGGCCGAGTCTTTGCCAATCGGATCTTTGTCGAAATCGTGATTCATCGTGCCAGCTAAGGCATAGGCAACTACCAGCGGTGGCGATGCCAAGTAATTCATCTTTACATCTGGGCTGATTCGACCTTCGAAGTTGCGGTTTCCGGAAAGTACCGCCGAAACTGCTAAATCGTTCTCGTTAATTGATTTACTAATTTCAACTGGCAGCGGACCGCTATTGCCGATACAAGTTACGCAGCCATAACCAACTAAATTAAAACCTAACTTCTCCATATAAGGAGTTAAACCAGCGCGATCGTAATAATCCGTTACAACTTTTGAACCTGGCGCCAAAGTGGTCTTGACCCATGGTTTGCTCTTAAGTCCTTTTTCGACCGCATTTTTCGCAAGGAGCGCAGCGCCAATCATTACCGATGGATTTGAAGTGTTGGTACATGAAGTAATCGATGCAATTACGACGTCGCCATTTTTAACATTGGTCGCGCTTGAATTTTTGCTCTTATCAGTGAGGTAGGTTGGCAACGATTTTTCAAAGTTAGCTTTGGCCTCACTTAGCGAAATTCGATCTTGTGGTCGCTTGGGTCCAGCAATCGATGGCACGACTGTTGCCAAATCAAGTTCGAGATGTTCGCTATAGCGCGGGGTGGCACTTGGGTCATGCCATAACCCTTGTTGCTTGGCATAGGTTTCGACCAAAGTTAATTGTTCGGCGCTTCGACCGGTTAACTTTAAGTAGCGAATGGTTTCTTCATCAATTGGGAAGATTGCACAAGTCGATCCATATTCGGGCGACATATTTCCAATTGTGGCGCGATTCGCCATCGGAACTGAGACCACACCTGGGCCATAAAATTCAACGAACTTACCGACTACGCCGTGCTTGCGTAGCATTTCAGTAATTGTTAACGCTAAATCAGTTGCCGTAGTGCCAAGTGGTAATTCACCATTTAATTTAAATCCGACTACGCGCGGAATCAACATCGAAACTGGTTGGCCTAATAACGCAGCTTCCGCTTCGATTCCGCCAACGCCCCAACCTAAAACGCCCAGGCCATTAACCATCGTGGTATGCGAATCAGTTCCGACGACCGTATCTGGATAGGCGCGCATTACGCCATTAACTTCGCGGGTCATAATTACCCGAGCTAAATATTCAATATTTACTTGATGAACAATTCCGGTTCCGGGTGGCACTACTTTGAATTCATCAAATGCGCTCTGGCCCCAGCGCAAGAAGCGATAGCGTTCGCGATTTCGTTCATATTCAACGTCGGTATTTTTTTCAAAAGCATCACTTGAGCCAAAGAAATCAGCGATTACTGAGTGATCGATTACCAACTCCGCAGGTGCAAGTGGGTTGACCTTGGCCGCATCGCCGCCAAGGGCCACAATCGCTTCGCGCATCGTGGCTAAATCGACGATGCATGGCACCCCGGTGAAATCCTGCATCACAACGCGCGCTGGCGTAAATTGAATTTCGGTATCTGGTTCTGCTGCTTGATTCCAATTTGCTAAAGCTTTGATGTGATTAGCGGTGATGTTTGCGCCATCTTCGGTGCGCAATAAGTTTTCCAGCAGAATTTTTAGCGAGAACGGTAAATCTTTCGCACCGGCAATATTAGAAATATCAAAGATTTCAAATGACTTGCCATTAACTTCTAAATTTCGTTTTGCCTGAAAACTATTTACGCTCATTTGATACCTCGGTAAATTTATCTTGACATCAAGATACTCTATTTGGGGTCAGCAGCGCAACTGTTTCGATGTGGTGTGTCATTGGAAAGAGATCGAACGCTTTAATTTTCTCTAAGTTCCAACCGCTATCGATAAAGGTGCGCACATCGCGGGCAAGTGAGGCGGGATCACAAGCTACATAAACCACTCGGCGCGGTGCCACCGAAATTACTTGGTGAACTACGTTGGCTCCAATTCCAGCGCGCGGTGGATCAAGCACCACCACATCTGCTCTCTTAATTTTGCGCAGTTCTTTTTCGACATTACCCAGTCGAATATTTATATTTTGATGGGCTTTGAAATTTTCGCGCGCACTTTCAACTGCCGCTTCCCCGCTTTCGATTAAATCAATCCGACCAGGGAGGCCAACTTTTTCAATCGCCACTGCGGTAAATAGCCCAACGCCACCATATAGATCTAATAAATGGTCGCCAGCTTTCAATTCGGCAAACTCCAGAAATACTTTGGCTAAGGTATCGGGCGCATTAATGTGGCGCTGCCAGAAAGCTCCAGCTTTAACTAATAGCGATTGGCCTAATACGGTTTTCGTTTGATCCCCAGTTGGAACTTCGACTCTGGTTTCTGGTTCATAACGTTTCGCAGCCAATTGGTTTACATGTAGCGATTCATTAGCGATTAAACAATCTTCGATTGGAACCACTTCGTTAGAACGGCTAGCGAAAATTCCGAATTGTCCGTTGGAATTAGTGGCGCCCCGGATATGGCTGCGCCAATGAAGTGTCGGCGCGACCTCTTCGACTGTTACCGCAATATCTAATTTTGCAATCCGGCTAAATTGTTCGACGATCACATCAGCTTTCAATTTTCGTTGGTTACTAATTTCAATATGCTGAAAATCGCAACCGCCACAATCGCCTGCATATTTGCAGGGCGGAATCACCCGCATGGCAGCTGATTCGATAACTTTTTTTAATTTGGCGCGTAAAAATCCTTTTGCTTTTCCGGTTATTTCAATTAAAACTTTTTCACCGGGTGCGCAATCGCGAACAAAAATAACTTGACCTTCGTGGCGCGCGATGAAATGTCCACCATGTGCGACCTTTTCGATTGTTACCTCTAACTCCGCGCCAATTTCCATGTGTAGAACTCTAAGGTGTAGCCTTAACCATTGTGCACGTGGTCATCATGGGTTGCGGTCGAGTTGGATCGGGCCTAGCCAAAGAGTTAGAAGCAGCTGGCCACTCCGTCGCAATTATTGATAACCAACGCGAAGCTTTTCGACGATTAGGTCCAGATTTCAAAGGCAAAACTGTTAACGGCGTTGGTTTTGATCGCGACATTTTGCTTCAAGCCGATATTCAAAATGCCAGCGCTTTTGCTGCCGTTTCTAATGGCGATAATTCAAATATTTTGGCAGCGCGAGTTGCCCGCGAAACTTTTGGTGTCGATAACGTGGTTGCCAGAATTTACGATCCAGCGCGCGCCGAAATTTATCAACGCTTAGGCATTCCTACTGTGGCTACCGTGCAGTGGGCGCAAGATCAAATTTTGCGAAAGATTTTGCCAGTTGATGCGCAGAGCGAATGGCAGGATGCTTCTGGTCGAGTAAAACTTGCTGAGTTTCCGTATCACATAGCGTGGGTGGGCCAACCAATTTCCGAAATTGAATTGCGCACTAAAACTAAAGCTGCGTTAATTACTAGATTGGCCGAAGGTTTTATTCCAGATGGCCACACCGTTTTACAAGAGGGCGACATTCTCCATTTAACAGTTGAAGCTGGCGAAATGGCCAATGTAAGTTTGCTCCTAGCTAAAGATCCGGAAGGTAACTAATGCGCGTTGCAATTGCCGGAGCTGGAAATGTTGGTCGCGCGATTGCCCGCGATCTACTTAAAAATGGCCATCAAGTTATTTTGATCGACCGCGATCCAAAGGCGATCAAAATGGATTCGGTACCAGATGCCGAATGGTTGATGGCCGATGCCTGCGAAGTTTCCGCACTTGATAATGCCAAGTTAGATCGCTGCCAAGTTTTAGTTGCCGCAACGGGCGATGATAAAGCGAATTTAGTCGCATCACTTTTAGGTAAAACTGAATACGGAATTCCGCGCGTGGTCGCCCGAATTAATCATCCAAAGAATGAATGGATGTTTGATTCCTCCTGGGGCGTCGATGTCGCAGTATCTACGCCGCAAATTATTACTGCGCTGGTTGAAGAGGCGGTATCCGAAGGCGATGTGATTCGCCTATTTAGTTTCCGTAAAGGCCAAGCTAATTTGGTTGAAATTACTCTGCCAGCTGGATCGAAATGTGTCGGTAAAACCGTGGAGGAAGTGGATCTGCCAGATAACGCTTCACTTGCAGCTATCGTGCGCGATGGTCGCGTGATTTCACCTGAGAGCCACGATGTATTTTCTGCTGGCGACGAACTGTTATTTGTGGCAACTGCAACTGCCGAATCGCAACTTAAGTCTTGCTTTATTTCGATTTAATAATTCGCCAAGTGATCCAGACTGTTAATAAAAATAACGGATAGCCTAAAATCAAACTGGCAAAACCGAGCGCTTCAATCTGATCTAACTTCCAAAGCGGATACATAATTACAATTCGAATCGCAAACATCGCGGCCCAAACCCAGCTGGCCAAGACATAGGTTCGCCGGCGAACTGGATCTTTCCGCCATTCAAAGTTCTCGCCCAAAATTGGCCCCAGCAAGATTCCAATCAGCGGCCAACCGCTGATTGCTGACGCAGAATAAGCAACAAAATAAGCCAAATTTTTCCAAAGGCTCGGCAAGTAATAATCAACGGCGCGACCAGAACTGCGGGCAAACCAAGCGCAGATCAAAACTCCAATTAGCCCGCTGATGGCATGTTGCAAAGTTTCGCGCTTTAGTAGGCGCCAAATTGTTAGCAGCACGCTTAGTGCAATTGATAAATAAAGACTTAGTTTTAAATCTTTATTTATTAAAAATGAAATTAAGAAAAGTGTGGAAGGCAAGCCATTATCAATTAAGCCCCGTTTGCCTCCAAAGGCAGCCATGATTTTCTCTTTTTGTTCGCTCATCCGGTATGTCCAAACCCGCCACTTCCGCGCGAAGTGCCCGGTAAGTTTTCGACTTCAATAAATTCAGCGGTTTCAACTCGTTGAATCACTAGTTGTGCAATTCGATCGCCGCGTTTGGCGCTAAAACTTTCGGTTAAGTCATGATTTATCAATATGACTGCAATTTCACCTCGATAAGCCGCATCGATTGTGCCGGGCGTATTTACCATTGAAATTCCGTGCTTTAACGCCAACCCAGATCGTGGATGCACTAACGCGACAAAACCTGGTGGTAGCGCAATTGAAATTCCAGTTGGAATTAATTTACGCATCCCCGGTTCTAATGTGAAATCTTCGCGCGCATATAAATCGGCGCCGGCATCGCCCGCTTTGGCATATTGCGGAAGTGGTAAGTCGCGATCTAATCGCTGGATGAGTACGCGCACCTGCCAAGGTTAGGGTACTTTTAATTTGTGAGCCAATATCGCCAAACGATTCGCCCAACTTTCTGGGTAATGGCCTTTATCGCCTTTCTCTTTGCTTCGATGTCACTGGCAATTTGGGCTGCGCTCGATAATCCTGCCGGAATTGTTTCGCTAATTATCTTCGCGCTCTTAACAATTTTAATTTTCAATGCGATGTCGCTGACAATTATGATTGACGATGAACTGCGCGTTGGCCGCGCCCACATCGAACGTAAATATTTAGGTGAAGTAAAAGTTGTATCCGGTGATAAATTTAAAAAACTTCAGACTAAGGATGCTCGGGCATATTTAGCTACCCGATTTTGGTTAAATGAGGGTGTGCTGGTTGAACTTAAAGATGAGCGCGATCCGACGCCTTATTGGTTAATTAGTTGCCGAAACGGCGAAGAAATTAAGCGCAGTCTTTACAAACCGCAGTAGCGGCGCTGCCTTTGGCCAATTGCGACGAATGCTTAACCAAAAAGCACCGGCTACAAGTAAATTCATCCACTTGCTTTGGCACAACGCGGACAGCTAACTCTTCGCCAGATAAATCGGCGCCCGGAAGTTCAAGATTTTCAGCAGCTTCGGCTTCATCGATATCGATTTGGCCGGATTGTTCCTGAGCTCGCTTAGCTTTTAACTCTTCAAGCGATTCTTCTTGTAACTCTTCATCCGTTTTTCTGGGTGTGTCGTAATCGGTTGCCACTGATCTTCACCTCCTAGGTTCGAAGCTGACTTTCGCCAACTGGCGAATAGTGACCTATCGGTCCTTCAATTACCAACAACCAGCGGTGAGTGTCGGATATTCCCCATCACATTTGTGCGATTTTGTTGGCCAATCGGCCATCAACTAGCGCCTTAATGGCGGTGCCAGACTCCAAGTAGGTTTCTTCGATTACTTCCCCGCGTTCGTGAATTGCGCTTACTAAATCGCCGCGCGAATATGGAATTACTACATCTACTTCAATATTTGGATGGGGCAACGAATTTTCAATTGCAATTAAAAGTTTATCTACGCCAAATCCAGTTTTGGCGCTAAAAGCAAAAGCATTTGGTTCGGCGCGCACTAATCGCATAATCGTTTCGGGATCGGCAATATCGGCTTTGTTGATTGCAATAATTTCTGGAATATCGGATGCGCCAACTTCTGCTAACACTGATCGAACAGCGCGAATTTGTTCGAATGGATCAGGATGCGAACCATCAACTACGTGGACAATTAAATCGGCATCGGCAACTTCTTCGAGCGTGGATTTAAAAGCATCCACTAATTGATGTGGCAAGTGACGAACAAAACCGACGGTGTCGGTCAAGGTATAAACCCGACCTTCGGAAGTTTGAGTGCGCCGAGTTGTGGGATCCAACGTGGCAAAGAGCGCGTTTTCGACCAGCACGCCGGCATTGGTTAATCGGTTTAATAGCGATGATTTACCAGCGTTGGTATAGCCCGCGATTGCTACCGATGGAATTTTGTGGCGACGCCGTTCTTGGCGCTTGGTGTCGCGCGAAATTTTCATATCGTTAATTTCGCGGCGAAGCTTGGCCATGCGATCGCGGATTCGACGGCGATCAGTTTCGATTTTGGTTTCGCCAGGACCACGCGTTGCGATGCCGCCACCGCCTTGCTGACGAGACAACGCCTCACCCCAACCGCGAAGGCGTGGCAATAAATAATTCATCTGCGCCAATTCGACTTGGGCTTTACCTTCGCGCGATTTGGCGTGCTGGGCGAAGATATCCAAAATCAATGCGGTGCGATCGACAACTTTTACTTTTAATTTATCTTCTAACGTTTTTAATTGCGCTGGCGATAATTCACCATCGCAAATCACGGTATCGGCGCCAGTTGATCTAACGATTTCTTTCAGTTCGGTTACCTTTCCCGAACCGATAAAAGTCGCTGGATCTGGTTTATCGCGCCGCTGAATTAACGCATCTAAAACTTCTGAACCAGCAGTTTCGGCTAGCGCGCTCAATTCTTTAAGTGAGTTATCGGCCATCTCAGCGGTACCCTCAGTCCAAACGCCAACTAAGACAACTCGCTCTAATTGCAGTTCGCGGTATTCCGCTTCGGAGATATCTTGTAACTGAGTTGAGAAACCTTTTACTCTTCGCAGCGCATGGCGATCGGCAATTTCAGATGGGGTTTCGTGAGAATCGTATTCGGCAGCAACTTCGCGCGAGGCAGCTAATAAAGCTTCGAATTCATCAAATTCTTCGATTATTTTCTTAGGTATTGCGCCACATCCACTTCTTTTTCAATTACCGCCGGTCCAGTCAATATTGCATTTGAATGGCCATCAATCTCTACAAATAACCGCCCACCTGGTGGATTTATTTCCCATTTAACTGGCAAGTTTTCTTTGGCGCGCTTGGTGGCAGCTAGCGCGACTGCAACTGTTCCGGTGCCACAAGATTTTGTTTCGCCTACCCCGCGTTCGAAAACGCGCATCGCTAATTTGTGATCGCCAAGTTCTTTAACAAATTCCACATTTACACCTTCCGGATAGGCATCGCGCGGGCGGACTATTGGTGGTTCGGTTAAATCGCCGACTTTTGCTAAATCATCAACAAAGACAACTGCATGTGGATTGCCGACGCTGATGTTGTAACCGTTCCAGATATTTCCATTTGCCGAAGCAGTTACCTCTTGGTTTTCATCAGTAACTTGTCCCATGTTTACGGTGATGTCGCCACTTTCGGGCACGCGCATATGTTTTAAACCATCGCGGGTATCGATTGCAAAAATTCCGGGCGCTTGATGCCCATTTTCCACTAGGTATTTAGCCATTACCCGAATGCCATTGCCACACATTTCGGCAAGCGAACCGTCGGAATTTCGATAATCCATAAACCAGTTGTTGCCGTTTTTGGTAATTCGAATTAAGCCATCGGCGCCGATTCCAGTTTTGCGATCGCAGATGGCGGCAGATTCTTTGGTGGTAATTGAGATTTCACTAGTTGGATCAAAGACGATGACAAAGTCGTTATGGGTACCGTGCCCGTAGCTGGCTTTCATTGTGGGCAAGTTTAGGCGCTCTTAATTAAGTTTCGCAGCATCGTTGGAAAGATCAGTAAATGAAATGGTGAAATAAAGAACCAATAAAGTTGGCCACCAAGTCCGCGCGGCACAAAGCTCGCTTCTTGGGTAACTCTCACGCCATTAGGTAATTTTTCAATTCGAAATTCCAACCAAGCTTTACCTGGCAAAATCATTTCGGCGTATAGGCGAAGTTTTTCATTTGGAATTACCTCTTCAACTCGCCAAAAATCTAATGAATCGCCGACGCGAAGTTTTAGTGGATCGCGCCGACCGCGGCGAAGTCCAACGCCACCGAAAACGCGATCGATTAGGCCGCGCAAAATCCATAAAAAGTCCGAGCCATACCAACCATTGCTGCCACCGATTCGTTCGACTGCCGCCCAAACTTTTTCTAATTCTTTATCTGTTGTAGCTAATCGCGTATCTTTAAAGATTCGATCGCCCGCCCATGATGGATCGCTCTGCGCTTTTTGCCACGGCGCGGTTGGCACTTGCGCATCAGACCATCTGGTGTCGACGGCATTTTCATTGGTGCGAGATAGCGCTAATTTGATTGCATCATCGATTCGAGATGGGCCACCTGGTGGTGGTGCAATTACTTTTGAAATATCGCGAGATGGATCCACAACTACTTCGCTAATTAACGATCCAACCAACGGCCTGGCCAGCGTTGTCGGCACTGGCGTAACAAATCCAATCCATAAACTAGATAGGCCAGGTGTTAAAACCGGTACTTTAATAATGATTCGCTTTCGAAGCCCCGCGATTTTGGCAAAAGATTGCATCATCGATTCGTAAGTTAAAACTTCGGGGCCGCCGATATCAAAAACGCCGGATACGGGTGCAGATAAGTTTGCCGCGTTTGTTAAATACCAGAGCACATCGCGAATTGCGATTGGTTGGGTCCGGTTTGAAACCCACTTTGGCGTAGTCATAATTGGTAAGCGATGCGTTAAGTGGCGAAGCATTTCAAAGCTGGCCGATCCCGAACCAATGATGATGCCGGCGCGAATTTCCATTACCGGAATTCCGGTGCTGGCTAACGCTTTGCCAGTTTCAACTCGCGAACTTAAATGGGTCGAAATTTTCTTATCGTTGGCGATACCACCGAGGTAGACAATCTGCGTTACCCCCGCAGCTTTAGCAGCTGTGGCAAAGCGTTTGGCCATTTCAGTTTCGATTTCGGTGAAATCGGATTTGTAATTAATGGAATGGAGTAAATAAAAGGCGGTATGCACATTGGTCAGCGCTTTTAGTAAATCTTCGTAATTGTCGGCGCTGCCAGTTACGACTGATACGGAATTGATCCAGCCGGCGCCTGAAAGTTTGCGCGGATCGCGCACCAATACTTGGACTTCGTTGCCATTTTTTAATAGTTCGCCAACTAGCCGCCCGCCGACATAACCAGAGGCGCCAGTTACCAATGTTTTTCGTGCCATCAATTAGGAAGTTTATAGGGCGGAGTTAGCCAGGCAATTCGTTCGTCGCGATTAAACCAAGTTTCTTGGCGCCGGGCATATTGTCTGGTCGCGATTTTCGTTGCTTCGATTGGATCTTCGATTTGCCCGCCCATGTATGCCAAAACTTGGGCGTAGCCCAAAGCTAATTTGGCGGTGGTGCCAAGTAGTAAACCAGCTTCGACTAGTGCCGCGGTTTCATCGATTAACCCATCGTTAAACATTTTGTCTACGCGCAGATCAATTCGCTTATCTAATTCATCTCGGTCAACCCGCAAGCCATATTGTTTTGCGTTTGGGTAGCGTTCGCTTTTTTCGCGCGGCAAGTTGGCGGTAAATGGTTTGCCGGTAATTTCGATTACTTCTAGTGCGCGGATTACTCGGCGCAAGTTTTGTGGATCGATTGCGATTGCGGCTGCTGGGTCTAATTTTTTTAATCGTTCGAACATCGCCGCTTTGCCAAGTTCTTCGGCCTCGGCATTTAGGCGATCGCGGATTTCGGGATTGGTGTCCGGGAAATTTAATTCGTCCAAAATTGCTTTGATATACAGCCCAGTTCCGCCACAGATGATTGGTTCTTTGCCGCGCTTTTCGATCTGGTCGATGATCACCCGGGCGCTTTCTTGGTACCAAGCGACATTGGCATCTTCGGTGACATCTAAGACATCAATTAAATGCTGCGGATAAGTTTTGTTTTTTGCGGTTCCGATATCCATGCCGCGATAAAGCTGCATCGAATCGGCGTTGATGATTTCGCCATTTAATTTTTCCGCTAATTCAATTGCGAAATCGGTTTTACCGCTAGCCGTTGGGCCGCAGATAACAATCATCTACGCCCGCATCTTTGGCATACCCAGCAAGGTGCCACGCACTTGGGCAGCTTCGCTGCCCCGAGTTTTGCGCACTGATTTACCGGTGCCAATTAAATAGTGGTGTGCGCAGTCATCGATTTCGACATCGACGATGTCGCCTGGTTTGGCATCGGCGGAAAAGTGCACCAATCGCGAATCTTCGGCGCGCCCACTCAGTCGTTTAAACACCGCATCGCGTTCGGCCTGTTCTTCGCTGACTAATACTTTTAAAGTTTTGCCAATCGTTTCGCGATTTAATTCGGCGCTGATTTTGTTCTGGAATTCAAATAATCGGTCGTAGCGATCGCCCACGATTTTTGGATCGACTTGGTTTTCCATTTCACCAGCTGGCGTGCCCGGGCGAATTGAATATTGATAGGTATAGGCGGCGGTAAAGCGGGCATTTTTAACAACATCCAGTGTTCCTTGGAAATCACTTTCGGTTTCACCAGGAAAGCCCACGATGATGTCAGTGGTAATTGTGGCGTGCGGAATTGCTTGGCGCACTCGTTCCAAAATTCCCATGTATTTGTCGACGCGATAACTGCGGCGCATTGCTTGCAAGATTCGATCGCTGCCAGATTGCAGTGGCATATGTAGATGTGGCATCACATTTGGCGTTTCGGCCATTGCTTCGATGACATCGTCAGTGAAATCGCGTGGATGTGGCGACATAAATCGAATTCGCTCTAAACCATCGACTTTGCCAACTTGGCGCAATAAATCGGCAAAGCCACCATTGCGATAGGCATTTACGTTTTGGCCGAGCAAAGTAACTTCAATTACGCCTTGTTCTACTAAAGCTTCGACTTCTTTGATGATCTCGCCTGGTTCGCGATTTACTAATTCACCGCGCAGCGCCGGCACGATGCAGAAGGTGCAGGTGTTATTGCAACCGACGCTGATTGATACCCAGGCGCTAAATGCGCTGTGGCGTTTTTGTGGCAGTTGCGATGGGAAATGTTCTAGCGCTTCTTTGATCTCTACTTGCGCTTGTTTTTCAATTCGCGCCCGCTCCAACAAAACTGGCAGCGAGCCCATGTTGTGAGTTCCAAAAACCACATCAACATAAGGTGCTTTCTGCACGATTAACTCTTTATCTTTTTGCGCCAGGCACCCGCCCACTGCGATTTGTAGGTTTGGATTCTTTTTCTTTAACGGCGCGAAGTAAGACAAGTTGCCATACAACTTGTTATCTGCGTTTTCGCGAACAGCGCAGGTATTAAATACAACTACATCTGCCACTTCGCCCGATTCGGCCGGCACCATTCCTTCGGCTTCTAATAACCCAGTTAAGCGTTCGGAATCATGGGCATTCATTTGGCAGCCATAAGTTTCGACGTAATAAGTGCGGCTCATTTAAATTCCGACCAATTCCACAATTTGCATCAAGTTGGTTACGTAATGATCGGCGCCAAGTAATTCATCAGATCGATAGCTAGTTAATATCGCAATTGTTTTGCATCCGGCATCTTGCGCGCTCTTTAAACCACCTTTGGAATCTTCGACTGCCCAACAATTTCCAACTGGCATCCCTAATCTTTCAGCGCCCAAAATAAATGGTTCGGGATCTGGTTTGCCGCGCTTTACTTGATCAAAGGTCACGCTATTTTCAGGCAAGTACAAACCAACAGCTTCTAATCTAGCTTTTGCCAGTGGCCAAGTTCCACTGGTCACGATGATCCACGGAATTTTCTTTTGATTTAAGTAATCAATTATTTCTAGCGCGCCATCGACTGGTTTTACAAGTGGCGCAGTTTCGATTTCGGTTCTTTCCATTAAATCTACAAAGTCAGCTAGCTCTTGGCCCGCTAATTTCGGTGCATATTTTTTAATTGTGTCACTGGCTGGGATGCCATGAATGTCATAAATATTTGGCGCCGCTACCCCGATTTCCTTAGCCAAGGTCGACCACGAAACTTCGATTGAAGTATGTGAATCAACCAAAGTTCCATCTAGATCAAAGAGAAAGCCAAGCATTTGGCTTAGTTTACTAGTTTAAATTTCTAGGCGACTCCGCGCTTTACTGCTATCCAATGCGCCAGAGATTGATAATCAGCCTTAACCTGCGGCCACCATTTATAGGTTAACGAATTCCAAGTATCGGAAGGGTTATTCCAAAATTTTTGAAATTCTTCGATCGGGTTATGTCCCGAAAGAAGTACACACAAGGTTATGAAAATAAGTATTCCCATCAATCTATATCCATAGCGATAGCTATATTTGTAAAGGTTTCTGCCAGAGACTTTAATTCGCTTCGGATTTGTAAATTGATCCATCAAAGAAAAAATAGCTGCCGGAATCGGCGCAAAAATAAAAGTATTTAACAGGATTTGCTGATCGGTATAACCATGAATAGTCAAGGTTTGAACTACGGCGATACCAATAATTCCCAAAGTAACAATTCGAACCGCGCCTCTTGGATTTATATAGGAGAGGAATTTCGGTTTAACAAATCTAGAACTTACAAAACTTAGTAACTGTGGGCCAAAAACTACGGCCAGGCCGATCGCCAAGTATCTGTTCCAACCGATTAATGGATAGGAAAAAAATAGAAGTAAGGCAATTTTCAAAATTAGCGCCTTACTCTTTTTAATTGCACCATCTGGCGTCAATTGGAAATGTAATTCACGGGTTCGATTTGGATATAAATACCATGCAAACTCCTCAATTAGCATCCGGACCAAAAGCGCTAAAGAAACATAGACACCAATTTGCCCAGCATATTTTGTGATTTGGAGTTCATATCCGTAGAGCCCATTAAGTGCTTTGACTAGTGAGGCGGTTGCAAAACCAGTTAGCAAAGCCCCCAGCGCATAATCAGTAAATCGAGTCCACCAATCATTCTCATAGTTTATGGAGCGATGGAGTGGCCGGAATTTGCTTGCAATCAAGGCTGGGGCGAAAAAGAGCGAAACGTAACCAATGGAAAATAGCAATGAATTTTTACTATCTAAATGTCCGTTAGCAAAAACTAAATCAAGGTAAATGAAGGCGCCGGCCAAACCTGCGAATGAGTCAAATAAGCCAATTAAAATCAACGTCAATGTAAAACCAAAACTCATCGGGACTGCTAAGTTTTGAATTTCTCTAGTTCCTTGATAAGAAAACCAAATTGCCGCAGGCAACGTCAGCCAAGAAATATTCGTAAAAATTACTCTTAAATATCTGGCATCCAAAACTATGCGTGCAAAGAGAGTTGAAACTTTTTCAATTTGACGAGCCAAGCTTTTAGGAGCTTCATCTAAGAAATTGAACGGTGTGAATCGAATATATTTTCGGCGATCGCCCCAGCTTAATTTCCTGCTACCTGCAGCCAATTCCCTTGAATCAAGGCTTTCCAAACTTCCGCCTTCATCAGAACGATTGCCGATTCCGAGCAATGCACCAGTTAGAGCGAAGGCGAGAATCACAAAATTGATTGTCTCGTCAGGATTAGTAAGTGGATTAAATGGAACCTTTTTGGCTTTTTTCTTAATTAAGAGATCAGGACAATTATTGTCAAAATGCAGTTCACCTTTCGTGTCCTTGCAAAAAAGCGCTGACTTAGTGCTAATCACTCCTTTTTCATCATATATTTCGACGGTTAATTCATGAAATCCTGGCGATAAATCTTTTGGAATATTTAAATCATTCGAATTTAGAGCAGGAGCATCACCGGTTAGCAATTGATCCAAAATTACTTGAGGCTGATTAGCAGCAACTGCGGATGGAACAGAAAAGAAAAAGAGTACTCCAAAATTAGCTACTAGTTTTTTAATCTTCACTTAATTGTGACCCTGACCCTTTGGCTCTTTTTTGCACCTGAAATTGAAATTGCAGCACCTTTTTTAGTTTTAGATATTTGCGCCGGCGATATCTCGATTTCTACTTTCGAATTTGGATTCGAGCGAACTATTGAATTTGCTTGAGAAAGATTAACTAATGCCTCTGTCTTCTTCCCATTATTCAAATTAAATAGAGTCACTTTAACTCGTTGATTTTTACTCAAACCCACAATCTTTAAATCTGAAGATGTATTAATTAGATATGGTGTTGGTGCCACTGTAATAACGGTCCGGTTCTCGCTTCGCTTAGCCGTCACCTTACGGATTGGCTTAGATTGTGGAGGTTTTGGAACAGGTGGTGTGATTACTACCGGTTTAGTTTCATCCTTAGGGATTTCAATAATTATTGGATCATCTTTTTTTGGAGTTGGTGGAACATATCCACTACCACCACCACCACCACCGCCACCACTAGATCCATCTCCACCGCTAGGAGGAGTTTCGTTAGTCGTAATTGAATAAATGTAATTTGAAAAATTAATATTTGGATCTATTCCATTGAGCTGTTGGCAGTATCCAAATTCAGGATTTAAATAGATTGGGCACCAATCAATATGAAAAGCAATTTTTTGATACCCGGATGGAACCTGTACTTCCACCGATCCATCTAGTTTATTTTCAACTGCAATGTCTGATATTGCTGTCCAGTTGGATTCCCATTCAGTATTGAATCCTTTAAAGAATATTGTTTGGTACCCAAAATTTCTCGGTAAACCATTTCCGTCTAATCTCGATATGTACATGCCAAGCAATCTAATTTTGGAATCTGCAGCACCCGAATATGAAGACAATTCAGTAAAGGATGCGTGTTGCCAATTTTCATCTGCAACCCAAATCGGAATTAAATATAGATTAGTCGCTCCTAAATGAGCACACGGATTGGTATCGAGATCTCCCGATATACTTGAGATGTAGCTGCGCAAACTCGAACCATCTTTGATGTTTGTTCTTCTTATTCCGCATTCGTCTATTACTTGGTATCCATATACAGAGCTTTCAGATTGTTTGTAAACCAATTCCATATTTGAAATTTCCGCATCGGACAAAACTGTTGCATTTGATAATTCATTTGCATAATTAAAAACTAAATCGGGAACTTCACTTGTTAGGTCAATCTGCGGATTTAGAAATGTAGGATTTTGAATCCAATCATAAAAAATATTGTAAATATTTCTTCCTGGTTTAAATGATGCATTAATAGAGTGATCAGTATTCACAGAATAAAAAGTGTAAGTTTTAGATAGTCCACCGCCCTCTAGAGAATTGGTTACATCTACCCCATCTACTGTTACCGTATCAATTTGAAAACCGGCATACGGAGTAATCGTATGAGTCCAATTTTCTCCATCAGGAACTGAACTGGAAGTTTCTGGTGTTATCGATCCGTTTGAACCACTTGAAACAGAAATGGTGTGAGCCGGTGGCGGGTCTGGAATATAAACATACCTACCATCAACTTCACTTGCGTAAGAATGTGTTGCCAAAGACCACGAACCTGCATCAACTAAATCATTAAGTGAGCCAGATTGTGGTGGATCTAAATTTGTTACGAAATCGATATAGCCAGAGAAAACTCTCCCGGCATCTAATCCGGAAATTGCGAATTCTGGAGCAACGTTTGGCCAAGTTGCGTAAGGTCCAGAAAAATGTGAATCGCCATTTAAGCTTTCATAATTTCTGACAATTCTTATATTTCCGCCATCACTTATCAGGGCAATTTGAAAAGTGCCAACAATTTCAGAATCGAAGTTTGGAACTACTTCAGAAAAATATCTTTTCATTTTGTACCAAGTAATTACAAAGGCATTTTGACCATCTATTTCAGTAAAACCAGAAGTGATAAAACTTTTTTTGAGCCCACACAATCCATTTTCATAATTTGTTAAATAATCTTCGGATACTTGAATAGTTCTTGCATCTTCTGAGCCCGTGTAAGTCCCGTCTGCATTTACTGTTTGAAGATCGCTGGAAAAAAGAGTGAAGTAGTTGCCATCAAGATTGAAGCCACCATTCGAATCTATCTGCACCGATGATCCATTTTTTATAGTGGAAATTTCAAAGTTAGTTGATAAAGCGTCATCTCCAAAGAACACATAGTCGCTAATTAATGTTCCGTCTAAATTTAAATATATTGGAGATGGCGAATTGGTACCGTCGAGTCGGGAGTAGTTAAGTAGGCAATCACTAGGTGTAAGCCAATGGGCATAAAGCGTTTGGCTGGCATCGGGTGAATATGGAAATGAGATTTTTTGACCATTTTGCGAACTTGTGTACCAACCGATGAAAGGGGAATTAGATTTTACTGGATCATTTGGTTGCGCAATTGAGTCCCCTGAGAAAAAATCAACATCATCAACGTTTGAACCACCTTGGGAATCAAAGGTGATTGTCTGTAACCACCTCGCATAGATAATGACGTTATCATTTCCGGTAAATGGAAATGTAACTTGTGTTCCTCCGGTCGGTGATGTAAACCAACCTGCAAATGCAGCGTTCTCCTTAGTAGGATTTGAAATTGGCTCGGTTATTGATTCACCGGGAATAAAGTTTTGCGATGGGATAGATGAACCGCCCCTAGTATCAAAGGTCACAGTTTTTGAATCGGTTTGCGAACCATTTTGATAAAGCAAGCTAGCTAATACAAGTTGGTCAGGAATGTTTGGAATTTCATTTCCAACCGTTAAATTGTCGAATTCAAATCCATTTCCAAAAGTTTTAATTTCAATTGTTTTAATCGGGAAATTATTTTCAGCAATTACGTGGATATAAACGAATGGTTCGTCTGGAGCTTCATTGGCAGGATCTGTTGGATGGCCGTAATAATCATTTGAAAAATATTCTTGTCCGCCCAAAGATTTAACTTTTGTGCCATGACTTAATTTTTCATAGATTCCATCGGCACTTAGGGTTGCTACAAGATTATCCTGCTCGTCATAAAAAGAAATTTCATTGGTGTAGGAGCCGGCGGACCACCAAAGTCCCACATATTTCGCGGTATTAGTCAGTGTAATTTTTAGAGGTGCACCTGCATCAACGGCAGCCAACGGAGATTTTGACTGGTCAATTGCAGTGTTTACTGGATAGCCATTCGCGTTCAAAGTCAAAGATGGATCTGTTGTGGTTGCTCCGCCATACGGAAACGTCGGACTCGAAATTGCCACGCAATGTGAAGGTATGTCTAAAGTTCCATTGTAAACAATTGGATCCCCGAAACCTAAAATTGAACCAGGACATGTTCCAATTGCTGGATTGTTTAAACCTGGCGTGAAATCGTTGAAATTTTCAGTTATGGATTCATATCCATTTAAATTAGTGGTGAATGATGCTTGAACGAATGGCGCGTCAATATATGCCTTTGCTGTCAAAGCTACCCCAGGGTCAACGGCGCGAGCTGTTGAAGTTGGAATGAAAATTTCAACTAGAAGCAACGCCCAAACTAATACTTGGCGCAGGGTTAAATGTCTTTTCCCTTTTTCCATCAGGGAGAAGAATACTGAATTGAATTCAGTTTAAGAAAATTAGCCTCGTTTGATTAACTTCACAAATTCGTCAATTGTGCCTTGCAGCTGCTTGCTTGGATTGAATCCCAACTTCATCCAGAACGGGTTCTTGGCATCGGCCGGTCGCCGCCCAGCCATCCAGAGCCCTCCCCCGATGGTGGAAAACCCTAATAACGAGGTGTACATCGCGAACTTGGAATCGGTGCCAATCAAGGCTGCGATCTTTACCGGTGGAAGGACTTTGAACTCTTTCCCCTTTTGCATTGCTCGAACCGACGAAGCCATGTATGCCACGTTCTCGGCACCATATTGCGCCATCACTTTCATAAATTCTTTTAACTGCTCTTCGGAATTAACCACTGCTTTACCGCCGGTGCGAATCGCGCCACGTGGAAATTCCAGTAACACTCCAATCCCGGGATAGTTAGAAGTCCACTCAATCATTTTCTTGATCCAAGTGCGCGCCACAATTTCTGGGTTCTTTTCATATTCAGTTTCAGACTGAATTGATCGAATCACCCGCGAATAGGAATAAATAACGGTATCGAAAACTAAAGTTTCGGTGTTTTTGTAATAGTGGTTAATTAAGCTGGCGCTGACATCTAATTTCTTCGCGATGTTCTTTAATTCTAAGCCGGTAACACCCATAGTTCCCAGCAAGTTTACGGAAAGTTTGAGAATATGCTCGTGTTTCTCCGTTAAGTTTTCGTAATCCGATGGAAAACCAATCTTCGGCACATTACGAGCTGGTTTCACTTGCTCGCCATTTCTTTGATCTTGTTCCAATTTCCCAAACGCTGGCGAAGTAGCGCCAATGACGGCGCGCCATCTACCCCACGCTGCCATACGTCGTAATCGACGGCGCTACCGGTTGTGCCTTCACTAGATAAATATTGTTTTACGTAATTAACTAAATCTTC
>JBDKLQ010000126.1:0-13499 GCA_039795555.1 Actinomycetota bacterium | reverse complement strand
CCATCGAGGTGGTCTAATCCCAACTTCTGATTGTTGCCATATTCATCTTCAATCATTTTCATGATTGCTGTTCCATCGGAGACCGTTGAATTTATTTCACCGCTTGCAACATACCTCGAATAAGGCTTAAACAATTTTGATAAGGGCTTGTCGCTCCTTCCAAGAGCGGCAATTGCATGTAATGCAGCAAGCATTCCGGAATCTGCGCGCCAGAAATCAGCAAAATAAAAATGGCCCGAATGTTCGCCGCCAAATATCGCACCAGATTCAGCCATCAACGCTTTAATAAAAGAATGACCAACCCGGCTTCGGATGGCTTTCCCACCATTTTCAAAAACGATTTCTGGAACAGACTTAGAAGAAATTAAATTGTAAATAACGGTCGAACCTGGTTTGCGCATTAATTCGCGATGAGCTATCAAAGCTGTTAACGCTGAAGGATTTACTGCCGCGCCATTTTCATCGATTAAAAAGCAGCGATCAGCATCACCATCAAAAGCCAATCCAATATCGGCACCAACTTTTTTAACCGCGCGTTGTAAATCCATCAAATTTTTTGCATCAATCGGATTCGCTTCATGGTTCGGGAAAGTGCCATCCAATTCATAATAAAGCTCGGTAACTTCAGCATTTAATTTTTTAAATACTGCTGGCGCTGTATAGCCAGCCATTCCGTTGCCAGCATCTATGACGATTTTTAATTTTTTAATCTTTGATAAATCGACGAGTTGCAAAAGGTATTCAACATAATCTTCAAGCAGATTTTGCTCGCGTTCTTTTCCGGGCGATCGCATCGCTATTGGGACTCCGGTTCGAACTAATTGTTCAATTACTAGCAATCCGGATTCTTTCCCAATTGGTCGGGCACCACTTAAACACAATTTAATGCCGTTGTATTCGGCTGGATTGTGACTTGCAGTAAACATGGCGCCAGGCAGATTCAATTTTCCGGCGGCAAAATACAACAGATCAGTTGATGCCAATCCAATTCGGATGACATCAAAACCTTGAGATGTGACTCCGTCTGCGAACGCAGAAGCTAACTCCGGAGATGATGGGCGCATATCTTCACCAATTACAACTGTGGCGGGTTCACGTTCTTGCTCCAAGAATTTGGCAAATGCAGCGCCTACGGCAAATGTAAAATCTTTAGTTAATTCCGAACCGACTAAACCTCGGATGTCATAAGCTTTAAAAATATCCGGAATCATTTTTGCCTTTGTCTATTTGAAAGGCACTGATCGCAGATGACCGCGTCTTCCAATCTCTGATTGAATCGTATTGTTTTCCGAATTACTAATAAAATTATTTGAGACTTCACGAACTGCATCTGCAATGGCCATTAAATCTTCATCTGACGGTCCAGGCTCAGTGCCGGTAGGTTCACGGCGGATAACTTCCCAACCGTTTGGTACAGTCAATTTAGAACCGTGTATTTCACATAGATCATATGCGTGTGGTTCGGAATATGTTGCTAACGGCCCAACTACGGCAACCGAATCTGCATAGATGTATGTAAGAGTCAAAGTTGCTTTGCGGTTACAACTAGAGCGCGAGCAATGGCGCCCCAAAGTTTTCTTTGAACTCATGCCTAAAGATTAGTCTGCACTAAGAGATTTTTATGGATTTAAAACGCCGATGTTAGCCGCGGGAACTGAGCTCTTTGTAAGCGTCGAACCAGGAACTAATGGAATCACACCACTGCCACCCTGACCGGAAACTATCAAAGCACCAAAATTTCCACCGCTAGTGCCACGAATTTCCAATAACTTTGCATCGGCCGGTAAGTTCCAAGTAGCAATATCACTGCCGGTAATTTTTCTTTTAATAACTTTTTGTTTTGAAGTTGTCACTTCTAAATAAACATTAATTTTTTCACCAGCAATTACCAATTTACCCGAAATACCAGAGACCGCCCATTGCCCCTTTTTCAATTCAGTTGTGGGGGTACTCCAAACAAAATCACGCCGGCCTTTGGTTGTCGCAACGTTATAAACCGAAGCCACGATTGGCTTGCTTGAAGTTATTCTTAGCCCAAATTGTTTACTTGATTGCGTTATTGGAATATCAAAATTTGCAGCTCGACCAGCTGGAACTTTAACTTCACCTAGGCCGACCGGAACAAAATTGCCGTCTTTTGAAATCAATCTTGCTGAAACTGTAGCGTCACTGGAGCTTGGATTTCCCACTCGCAAAATTGCCGGCAATTTTGTATTTGAATCAACCGGAATTGCTGGGATTACCAAATCAGTTGCGAGTTCAACTTGACCATTTACGACGTCGCCACCAAAAGTGCTTAAGCCTTTTCCTCGCTCGTCAATCAAAAATGCCGATACTCGGCCAGTAAGTAGTGAAATTCTAAATGCAGTTGCGGTGGCACCTGGCGTCAAACTAACCAAACTAATTTCAGAAATGGAATTTGATTTAACATTTAACGTTTTCTTAATCAGGCCTTGGTTATCACTCAACGCATCAATTTCTACGGTAGCTGGACTTAGACCACTATTAACGAGAATTATTCGACCGCGTCCGGAAATATCGGAGACTCCACCAGCAAACCATTGTGTATCTCGTGGCGCTGTACATAGAACGCCACCGGCCCAACTTCCTGATTTAGTAACCAAACCTGTAATTGAAACGCCCTTGCTTTCAATATATGCCGCTGAACTGGATGAAGTGATTACAGTTCGACCCGCCTTAAATAATTTTACTTTCTTACTGCCGATGCCACGAATCAAAATGTTTTTGTTTGGTAATGAATAACTTAAATTGGTTCCGGATTCACCTTTGGGACAGACCACAGCTTGATAGCTGTACGTAATTGCCCGATCTCGACTACCAAACTCCAAACCATTTGCGAGAATTACAACTATCAATGCACCAGAAAAAATCAAAAGTAAGTTGCGATTTTTCATGATTGGTCTCGCCGCTTTCGGCCAGCAGGTGCCGCCATTACTAATGCAAAAATTAGAACAATAAGTTGTAGGGAAATCAATGATCTGCGGAGGGTTCCGTCATGAAAAAGCAAGTACTCGCCAGGTTGATCTACGGTAAAGACCGGAAGCCCAAATTCGTTTTTAGATTTTGACAATTGTTTCCCATTGCCAAAAATCTGCCATGAACGATCATAATTTTCGCCAAGTCTGATTACGCCGGGTTTACCCAATTTAAACTCTGCGCTAATTTTATTTGTTGGGAGTGCAACATTAATATTATCAGCCGATTTAAATACTATTCTTTCTGGTACTCCAATTACTTTCCAAGTAACACCGGCGCTGGTAGATGAATTTCGCACGAATCCACCGACGCCATCAATTGTTCTAATCAAGCTATCCGGTGCTGGCGAAGTCACAAATAAATATTTAATGCCAAATGCTTCTAATGTTTTTGCGGCGGTGATATCAGTGCCCGAAACTGCGCCACGGACTGCTGCGCTTAACTCCAGATTCATGGCTGGCGCTACATCTGGATCGCCAAGATATATATCTCGATCTCTTGAGATAAAGAAATTTAAATATCCTTCTTCGTTGATGCGAAGCACCATTGTTTTGACACCTGGCGTGATACCTAAAAATTCTGGAAGAACCGGTTTAGATATGGAATGTAATGGTGACTTTGAAACTGAACTCCAAATAGCCGAAGCTCCAAGGTAGAACACTGATGAGAAAAGTAATAGCGCTGAAATGAAATGGCGGAAATTAATGGCGCTTGCTTCTAAGTTCTCACGCAAGTGATCTAAAACAATTGTGCCAGCCGAGATCGAAGCTAAAGTTGCAACCGCTAAAAACGTGCCACTCCAAAGTGGCACACCGACGGAAGATCCGTGGGCTGGGAAAGCTAATGCCGATGCAAGGCCCCCTAAACCGATAAAAATTAAACCAACATAAGAGAAATATTTAGCACTAGTTCTTGAAATCAACGTGCCAAATAAAATTGCAGTAAAAGGTGCAATTAGCCACCATGGCGGAGAGCCGATGCCACCAGGATTATTTAAAAATGCGAGATTTGGCCCACCTCCCGAAAGTGATAGACCAGGTTCTAACAAGAATCGAGAAGGGTGAAGTAACGCTTCGGTTGACCAAGGTAAATTAACAAAGAATGGAATGGCGATTAATAGCGCTCGTAATTTGATTCGCTTTTCGCGCAAAATTACTTCAATTCGATTCCATTCATGCACCGTCAAGATTAAAAACCAAATGAATAGGCAGAGAAAAAATGGCATTGAGAAGGCCACAGGGATGGCAAAAAACAACCCGAACTGAAAAATCTTCCGATATCCGAGCAGTTCAATCTGGATCGTTGACTTAAGCAAACTAAACGAAAGCGGTAGTGCAATGAGTACGATGGTTGTGCCTAACCGCCCAGAATTTATACTTCCTAAAGCTACAGGCGATAATGAATATAACAATCCACCAAATATTGCCAACCAAATGTGACTGGTAATTTTTCGAATCCAAAAATAGATCGCACCAAATAAAATCAGCGGGGCAAAAATAAATAGCGATGCCGTAAAAAATTGCGGATTTCCAAAAAATAAAGTTCCGATAAAGGCAACTATTGCAACCCACGGAGGCGTAGCAGAACTACTTCCCATTCCCACTTGATGCCATGATTCAGCATAAAGTCGCCACAAATCACTTGCACCCTTCGGTGTCGGCGGTAAGGCGCCGCCGGCAACAGGTCCTAGTCGGCCATGCGCCAGCAAGATTGAATAGATAAATAAAAGCGCTGCGGTGCCAATTGCGGGATTGGTAAGAAATCTGAACCAATTTGATCTTGGCGCCGGCGTCAGTAATTCATCATCTTCACTTGATATTGAATCATTTAATTGCATTGCCGGAGCTGGAAAAAACTTATCTCGGAACCAATTAATCACATCATCTTTGGCACCGCGAATTTGCATGATCTGAGTTGGCATAAATGGTTTTGCAACGCGAGCTGAAAGTAACTTAGTAGCCTTCCGATTTTTTCGAGCCGTGCGCAGTAAATCGGGGCGAATGAACAGCTGCACCATTGCCAGAATCTCATCGCCAGCGTAGCCCGGAAGTTTTGCCAGCAAATAACCAATCGAGCGAAAAACAGCTGCTCCTAATATTTGAAGTGAAAGGCCAGGCAACATCCACCATGATGAATTTGCTAGTAATACATATGCGGCGTTACGCCGATCAAGTAAGTGCGCGTGATTTAAAAAAGCTTCGTCAACGTCGACGCTTCTTCGTTCGTTAAACGCAGCTTGAACATGTCGAACAACGGCATCGGTTGTGACCAAAACTGAATGGCCGGCCATTCGTAATCTCCAACCAAAATCAACATCATCACGAAAAATTGCTAAATTTTCATCGAAGCCACCGAGTTCTTCATAAACTTCGCGGCGAATTAGCGCACCTGCAGTGCTTACTGATAACACCTCTCTAATTCCGTCATGTTGACCTTGATCAAATTCATCGTTTTCCATTCCGGTCCAACGGGTGCCTTGGCTGGCGATGCTGATCCCGGCTTCAAGTAAATGATCTCGCCTATTCCAACCAATTATTTTTGGTCCAACCATTGCCACATTTGGTCGATCGGCAACTGCTGTTAAGAGCGCTTTTAGTGAGTTTGGCGAGGGCGCACAATCGTCATGAATTAACCAGATCCAATCTTCATATTCGTCGCTGATTGCTGGCAGATTTTTTACTGCAGTCGAAATCGCCGTACCGAATCCTTCGCCTCGATCAATGGTGATAAATTGAATTCGAGCGCCAGATAAAAGTTTTGTCGAAGAATCTTGTGAACAAGTATCAATCGCAATAGTTCTATCAATCGCGCGAGTTTGTGATGCCAGTGCAGCAACAACTTCTGGCAACCAGGCTGCCCCATCATGAACAACCAAAATTGCGCATACGCGAATCTTCTTATCTGTCATTGCAAGGATAAGTTTCTAATGAGCGCTGTCGCTTTGGCGAATGCGCTCATTTATTTGAAAATTATTAAGCGCTACGACGCTTGAGGCGGCGGCGTTCTCGCTCAGAAAGACCGCCCCAAATTCCAAAACGCTCGTCGTGAGCAAGGGCGTATTCGAGGCATTCGCCGCGCACTTCACATGACATACAGACGCGCTTAGCCTCTCGTGTTGATCCGCCTTTTTCTGGGAAGAAAGCTTCTGGATCAGTCTGAGCGCACAATGCCCGCTCCTGCCATGACAGTTCGACGATTTCTCCAGAAACGAGCTGAATGCTTGGCCCTTGATCGCGCATTCGAATAACCCCTATATCTTCTTAAATAACTTGCTCGAGGCCCGGTTGACCAGCGAGTGCTTGGCTGAATTACACGCATGTAACTCGATATTGTCAAGCCAGCAAAGTGGTTTATTTAACGGAATTAATCGAAAATTGAGGAAATTTCCCCTGATTTGGCGACATATGAGCCAGAAATAAGAACTCCATCACCGATCTCGGCGCCAGGAGCGATGAATGAATTATTTATTTCAGAGCTTCCAATTCTGACGCCATCGCAAATAATTGAAGATTCAATTTTGGCACCGGCGGCGATCTGAGAGTTGGCTCCTATAGATGTGCCCCCTGAAATTTTGCCCGCGACCATTGAGTTTGCCGCTGCTACATAATCTTTACCTCGATGCACGAATTGATAATTATTCAATGCATCGTCATCAGCTATACCTGTTACTAAATCTCTCGAGCCTTTCATCAATGCTGCGGGCGTTCCGATATCCAACCAATAAGCCTGCTCGATAAAACCAAAAACCAATTTGCCAGCTGAAATCAGATTGGGGAAGGTTTCACGCTCGATGCTTACAACTTGCCCCATTGGAATAGCATCCATTACTGAAGGTGAAAAAACATAACAACCAGCATTTATATTTTTGGTAGGCGGTTGATCCATTTTTTCCAAGAAAGCAGTAACTCGTCCCCGATCATCAGTTGGAACTGAACCATATGCTCTGGCATCTTCGACTGGCGTTAAATGAAGCGTTACAGCAGCATTTGATTCCTGGTGCTGTGCGATTTGTTCTTTCAGGTTATGAGAACTTAATACATCCCCATTGAAAATAACAATTTCTTTATCACCACTTAAAAGTTCAGCCGCATTTCTAATTGCACCACCAGTACCAAGTGGTTCTTTCTCTACTGCATAATCGATTTCGATTCCCCATTTTTTACCGTCGCCAAAATATGGTTTAAAAACATCCGACAGATAAGAGGTTGCGAGAACTAATCGAGTAATGCCAGCTCGTTTTGCCATTGCAATTTGATGTTCCGTTACCGGAAGAGTTGCAATTGGGAGCATGGGTTTTGGCAAATCGTTTGTTAGCGGCCGCAACCTGGTTCCGAGCCCACCAACTAACAAAATACCTTCACTCATTTTGTTAACCGATTAACCACTTCATCAATTTGAGTATCCGTTGCGGTTAAGGCAATTCGAACATGTTTTGATCCAGCGCTGCCATAAAAATGTCCCGGAGTAACCAAAATTCCTTTGGTGGCAAACCAATCAACGCTCTGCCAATCTTCTTCATTTCGCGTGGCCCACAGATAAAGTCCGGCTTCGCTAAATTCAATTTTAAATCCACATTTTTCAATTGCAGCTGCGACTTTGGCACGACGTGCGTTGTATCGATCTCGCTGTTTAGCGACATGGTCACTATCTGTAAGCGCTGTAACCATCGCATTTTGAACTGGTAGCGGAACCATACCGCCCGCGTGTTTTCGAACTTCTAAAATCTTGGCAACCATATCGGGGTCACCAATTAACATGGCTGCGCGATATCCAGCCATATTTGATCTCTTGCTTAGCGAATGTACCGCCAAAATATTTTTATTATTGCCGCCCGTAAGTGCCATAACTGATTTTGGTTTTTTACGATCACCAAATTCCAAATAACATTCATCGAAAATTGCAATTCCGTTATTTCGAGTCCATTCAATTGCAGCCAAAATTTCCGCATCGCTATGAACTCGCCCTGTTGGATTTGATGGAGAGTTGATCCAAGCTAAATCAGCAATTGGCCACTTGGTGGCATCTAAATCAACTGTCTCAGCTTTTGCTTTGGCAATGATGGCGCCAACTAAATAAGTTGGATAGGCGATTTCCGGATATAGAACAGATCTGGCTTCCAAAATTGTTGGCAACATCGCGACAATTTCTTTCGATCCAATCAATGGCAAAACTGCAAAATCGCCGGTCGCGCCAAGTTGGCGAACTGCCCAATCTCTAATTGCTTGTTGCAGATCTGCGGTACCAACCGTTGTTGGGTAACTTGGTGAATTTGATGAAGCCCGAAATACTTCTTGAATAAATTCAGGTGTTGCATCAACCGGAGTACCTTGGGATAAATCAATGAAACCAGATGAATAGGCCCGAGCTTTTTTTCCGTACGGCGCGAGCGCGTCCCATGGAAAATCTGGCAGTTTCAAAAGTTACGAGTTCTGTGGCGGCAAATTTTTGACAAATTCAGGATCATTCTCAGTTTTGCCGACCTTGCTAGCGCCTCCGGGACTTCCTAATTCAACGAAGAATGCCGCGTTGCCATCGCCAAACTCTTTCCAGTTGGCAGGGACATCATCTTCGTAATAAATGGCCTCGACTGGGCAAACTGGTTCACACGCCCCGCAATCGACACATTCATCCGGATGGATGTAAAGCATGCGAGAGCCTTCATAAATGCAATCCACTGGGCACTCTTCGATACATGATTTATCTTTAACATCAACACACGGTTGGGCGATTATGTAAGTCATGGTGAAATCATAAAGCCTTTATCGTTAATCCATGAAGAATTTCGGCCCAGAACTGATAGGTAAGCGGGTCTCGGTGCGGATATTCGATAGCGCTGGAGGTTTCCGCGATTTGCTCGGAACCTATGTTGCCGAATTCACCATCGAGGTTAAATCTGGTGAAGTGATCACGTTTAACCCAAAAGATGTTTTTGTTTGGAAAGAAGTCTTAGAGCGAGATTCCGGCGAATAAGTTAGTTTCGCGACCTTCTTTGTTGAACGGGCCGCTAGCTTCCCCTTTAACTAATTGATAGTACTCATTACCCCAAATTTCCATGCCTAAATTATTTGAAAGCGCAAAAAAGGGTCCATCTACTGCAATTTGAGTGCCATGCGCCCGCATTGCCGCCATCTTTAACTCAACTACTGAGTTCCCGTCTACAACACTTGTGACAAGAGCATCATCTTTAGCAAATGGAATATCATCAACGGTTTCGGCACCAAAAAAATCAGATCCGAGCTCTTTCATTTTGTCGAGACTCGCGGCTAAAACAGATTTAGGCATTGCATTCCAATATATTTTTGAAATTCTCCACTTTGAAATTTCGGCGGCGCGCATTGCAACTCGATGTGCCTGAATGTGATCAGGGTGACCGTATCCACCATTTTCATCATATGTAATCAATACGTGTGGTTTAACTTCATCATAAATTTTAGCTAATTCAGCTGCCGCTATTTCAATACTAGCCTGCCAAAAACAATCTTTGCGGTTATTTGATTCAGTTCCCATCATCCCGCTATCACGATATTTACTTGCATCTCCCAAAAAGCGATGGTCAGCAATTCCAAGTTCGTCCATCGCATTTGCTAACTCTTTTACGCGATGCTCCCCGAGTGAATCACTTTTTTGAGACGAAAGATGAACTAGATCTGGAATTAACACTTCACCTTCTTCACCGCGAGTGCAGGTGATTAAAGTTATTTTTGCGCCCAATTTCGCATAAAGCGCCATCGTTGCACCGTTATTAATAGTTTCGTCATCTGGATGTGCGTGTACCAAAATTGCACGATATCCATTGAGATTTTCCATATTGGCGTAATTTTGCCTGATACCTCTACGATTCACCCAATGGCTACGCAAGAAAAGGCAAAAACACCTCGCGACGAGCGTCGAGCACTACTGCTGTCAGCTGCGTTGGAAGTATTTACCCAAGCTGGTTATCACCAGGCTGCGATGGATGAAATCGCTGATCGAGCCGGAGTTAGCAAACCAGTTTTATATCAACATTTTCCATCAAAGTTAGATTTATATCTCGCGGTCTTAGATTTGCATATCGATCGGTTAGTTTTTGAAATTCAACGAGCAATCGCTTCAACTCCAGATAACGCTGCCAGAGTTCAGGCAACGGTGGCGGCTTACTTTAATTTCATTGATAGTGAAGGCGAAGCTTTTCGACTCTTATTTGAGAGCGATATGAATGTGGAACCGGCTGTCCGTGAACGTTTAAATCGAATGACATACGATTGTGCTGCTGCAGTTAGCGCTGTAATTTCGCTTGATACCGGACTGCCACAAGAGGCGGCAATGATGCTTGGCGTAGGCTTAATAGGTAGTGCGCAGGTAACGGCACGGCATTGGTTAGAACGTGACAGCAAGCTCAGTCGTGAACAAGCACAGCGATTGGTTTCAAATGTAATCTGGCGTGGAATCTCAGGTTTTCCACGTAGCGAAAACTAGAGAAGGAAAAAATGGCTACAAAAAAAGGTGAAAGTTCATCTACAACAACAGTTCGAGTTGCATTAGTTAATGTCGGAACGGATGTTGCACTTGAAAGTCCGCAATCTCCAGCTGAAATTAAATCGGCGGTAGCAAAAGCGCTTGCCGGATCAGAGCCATTAGTTCTGACCGACACTCGTGGTCGCGAATATGTGATTCCAGCAGACAAAATCGGTTTCGTTGAAATTGGCGAACAGGTTGAACGCCGCGTTGGTTTTGCTCAAAGTTAATTTCAAACATTTTGAATTTTTTTAAACCTATGAGCTATCTTGACTAAAAGTTTCGCAGAATTAAATCTGCGCCCAGAAGTTCTTGAGGCTTTAAATGCAGCCGGATTCGATAAGCCATTTCCAATTCAGGAAATGGTGATTCCGATTGCTATGACTGGGGTTGATTTAATCGGCCAAGCAAAAACTGGTACTGGTAAGACCTTAGGGTTTGGCTTGCCCTTAGTTAATCACGTGAAACCAAGTGGAAAGATCCAAGCGCTTGTCGTGGTTCCAACTAGAGAGCTAGGTGTGCAAGTAGCGGCCGAGTTAGAAAAAATCGGCACCGATTTATCAGTTGCCGCTATCTATGGCGGCAGAGCATTTGAACCGCAGCTTGCACAACTAAAAGAAGGCGTGGACATTCTCGTCGCTACGCCAGGCCGATTATTAGATTTACATCGCCAAAAAGAATTAGATCTAACAACAGTCAAGCAATTAGTTCTTGATGAAGCCGATGAGATGCTAGATCTGGGTTTCTTGCCTGATGTCGAAAAAATTTTTTCACTTACACCAAACCGAACTCAAACTATGCTTTTTTCTGCGACGATGCCAGGCGATGTGATGGTCCTTGCCCGAAAATATTTAAATCAACCAACTCATATTCGCACGCAAGAAGAAGATTCTGGTGCCGTTGTAAAAAATGTTTCGCAATTTGTTTACCGAACTCATGCGTTAGATAAAGCCGAAATAGTGGCACGGATTCTTCAAGCTGAAGGCCGTGGTCAAACTATGATTTTTTGTCGAACCAAACGTACTTGTCAGCAGCTGGCAGATAATTTAAAGGAACGTGGATTTAAATCAGCAGCTATCCATGGAGATTTGGGCCAACCCGCTCGCGAGCGGGCGCTAGCCGATTTCAAATCAAATAAGCGAGATGTTCTCGTAGCTACTGATGTCGCTGCGCGTGGCATTGACGTTGACGGGATTACCCACGTAATTAATTACCAATGTCCCGAAGATGAAAAAACTTATTTGCACCGGATTGGCCGAACTGCCCGAGCTGGCGCATCTGGAATTGCAGTTACTTTTGTTGATTGGGATGAATTACCAAGATGGAGTCACATAAATCAATCCCTTAATTTGGGAATTGTTGATCCAGTAGAAACTTACTCATCTTCCGAACACCTATTCAGTGATTTGAAAATTGTGAAAGAAGTTAAGAGCACATTACCTAAGGCGCAAACAGAGCACCGAAAGCCAGCAGTGCGACCAGCCAGAGCGAAGCGAGAGCGGAAACGTACTAAGAAATCGTCCCTTGAGAAACAATAGTTGTAATCGCGTCAACCAACATTTGTACCGCGATGGCGGCACAAAGAAGTCCAGCAATTCTTGCCACCAAAGTAATTCCAGATTTTCCGATGACTCGGACAATTGATGCTGATCCAATAAGCACTAATGCAATAACCGCATGAATCAAAATCGTTGCAGTAATTAAAGCTGTAGTTTGGCCAGAATCGCTAATTTTTTGAACAAAGATCATGATTGCAACAATGGCACCAGGACCGGCCAACAGCGGGGTTCCGAGCGGAACCATTGCCACATTTGTGTTCGTGACTTTTCGTTCTTCAGATTCTTTTCCGCTTAATAATTCAAGCGAAACCATTAGCAGCAATAAACCTCCAGCAATTTGCATTGCTTGAATCGAAATATTTAAATAATTCAAAATTAATCGACCAAATAGCGCAAAAGTTGTTATTACAATCAAGGATGTAAGGGCTGCTTGGATTGCAAGTTTACGAATTTCAGCTTTTGGTCTGGAGCCAACAATCGATAAAAAAATTGGTGAAACACCAGGAGGATCCATGATCACAAAGAGAGTCACAAATGCCTGAACACCAAAGGTAAGCGCAGTTACATTAGACATTTATTACTCTCCTGGCGTTAGCCAATGATTCTAGCCGTACCCATTCTTCGGGGGCGGTTGAATTTTCACCTAATAGATTTAATTTTCCATCGCCGTGATAATCACTCGATCCAGTAATACAGAGTGTTAGATCGAAGGCAATTTTTCTCAAAATTTCGCGTTCGGAGGGATTGTGGTCTCGATGATCAACTTCAATGGCATTTAATCCAGCTGCGACCCAGTTTTCAAAAAAATCTGAATTAAGTAATTCACCTCTAAATGATGAAAATGCGTGCGCCACAACTGATACTCCGCCAGCAGCTTTGATTAATTTAATTGCCTCGACTGGAGTTGGGGCTAAATGAGAAACATAATATTTCGAATCATTATTTAAATATTTCTCAAACGCGACATCGCGATCTGGAACTATTCCTTTCGCAACTAAAGCGTCAGCTAAATGTGGCCGACCAAGGGTGGCGCCATCTGGGCGCTTAGATTCGACATCGGCCATAGTTATCTCAAAACCGTCTGCCTGAAGTAAGGCAACGATCTTTTCCATACGCGGAATTCGATCATCACGAGAAAGTTCAAGTGCCTTCTTTAATGGCTGATAATTCTCATCAAAAAGCAGAGCTCCTATGTGCACACTCTTTCCCTCTTCAGTGATGCACGAAATTTCTGCACCAAGAACTAATTGCAACTTACCGCGTCGTGCTTTCGTTGCTTCGGACCAACCAGCGGTTGTATCGTGATCAGTAAGTGCAATTACATCTAATCCAGAAAGGACTGCCTCATGCATTAATTGCGTCGGAGTATCGGTTCCATCGCTAAAAGTGGAGTGCGTGTGTAAATCAATTTTCATCGTTGCGCAAGATTACTAAAGCACAGCCAATTAA
>JBDKLQ010000125.1:0-5072 GCA_039795555.1 Actinomycetota bacterium | reverse complement strand
CAACTCTTTCGCGGACCGCATGGTGTTCAACTAAAACTCCGCCACCAGGATATTCAATGGGCATCTGCCAGCCACCAAAATCGGCCATCTTTGCGCCGAGTTCAAGATGGCGAATTTCTAGCGGCGAGTGTTTCATGATTACACCTTATCTAGATTTCCGATTAGGCTCGAGGTTGTGGCACTTAAATTTTCGACCGGAATTGTAAATTCAGATGCCCTAGTAGTTGGGCTCGCTAAATCTAAAACTGGTTTAGTTATTGAAAGTGGCAAACTCAAATTAGCCGATGCCGATCTATTGCCGGCGTTAAAAGATTTAGGTGCCACGGGCGCCGTTGATGAGGTAATTAAATTGCCCGGAAGTTCAACTAAAGTAATTATTTTCTCTGGGCTCGGTGAGGCGAAAGCGAAATACCATCACGAAACCATTCGGCGGGCAGCAGGTGCGGCGGCCAGATCACTATTTGGATTAAAGAGTGCCACCTTTTCAATTGCAGATGATCAACGCGCCAACGCTGAAGGTGCGGCAATTGCCTCATATAACTTCACTAATTTTCGCGGAGACACTAAGAAAGAACAGAAAGCGCCGCTTGCTGAAATTATCATTTTTGGAGCCGGAAATTCGCAAGTATTAAAGCGGGCCGAAATTGAAGCGAAGTACGTCCACTTAGTTAGAGATTTAATTAATACGCCGCCAAGCCATCTAAATCCAGCTACCTTCGTCTCGCAATTAACTTCACTAGCGAAAGGCGTTTCCGGCGTTAAAGTTAAAAGTTGGAATGAGAAAGAATTAAAGTCTGCTGGTTTTGGTGGCATCACTGCTGTGGGACAAGGATCGGCAAATCCACCGCGCCTATTAAATCTTTCTTACACCCCCGCAAAAGCAAAGAAGCGCTATGCCTTTGTTGGAAAAGGAATCACTTTTGATTCCGGCGGTCTGGCATTAAAACCAGCAAAAGGGATGGAAACAATGAAGTGCGATATGAGCGGCGCAGCAGCAGTGTGCGCTGCGGTGTTAGCAATTGCAGAGATGAAGATGCCGGTCGCTATCGATGCGTGGGCGCCATTAGCTGAGAATATGGTTTCTGATACTGCAACCAGACCAAGTGACATCATCAAAATTTATGGCGGAAAAACGGTGGAAGTTTTAAACCCGGATGCAGAAGGCAGATTGGTATTGGCCGATGCGCTAATGAAAGCTCAAGAAGTTAAAAATTTAGATGGCATCATCGATGTTGCTACATTAACTGGCGCGCAAATGATTGCACTCGGCACTCGTACAAGTGGTGTGATGACCAACGATGAAAAATTCTGTGCCGAATTTATGAAAGCAACCGAAAATACTGGCGAATTATTTTGGCCGATGCCACTCCCAGAAGAATTACGACCGTCATTAGATTCGCCAGTTGCCGACATTGCAAATATCGGTGATCGAAATGGTGGCATGTTGGTAGCGGGGCTATTTTTGCGCGAATTCGTGAGCAACGATTTGCCGTGGCTCCACCTTGATATCGCCGGTCCCGCCTTCAATGAAGGTAGTGCCCACGGTTACACGCCAAAAGGTGGCACTGGTGTGGCAGTGCGCACTCTAATCGAATTTGTCAGTTAGTAACTTCTGACATTTATTGGCAAGATTAACCCCAGAGTTGAGTTGTTAGGAATCTAAATGTCTTTTGATTTGGTAATTCTCGGTGGCGGTTCAGGTGGCTATGCCTGTGCACTACGAAGCGCCCAACTTGGGATGAAGGTTGCGCTGATTGAAGCCGATAAATTGGGTGGCACTTGTTTGCACCGTGGCTGCATTCCTACTAAAGCTTTACTACACGCTGGTGAAGTTGCCGACAGCGCCCGTGATGCGCACGAATTTGGCGTTAACGCGACATTTAATTCCATCGACATGAATGGCGTGAACGCATACAAAGATGGCGTTATTTCCAAACTACATAAAGGGTTACAAGGTCTAGTTAAATCCCGTGGCATTACCTATGTTGAAGGTAAGGGTCGATTAATAAATAAGAACACAGTCGAAGTAAATGGCCAGCAATACACTGGCAAGAATGTTGTTTTAGCGACCGGTTCCTACGCAAAAACTTTGCCGGGCTTGGAAATTGATGGCACTAAAGTTATGACTTCAGATCAAGCGTTACATTTAAATTACGTACCAAAGAGCGTAATTGTTCTTGGCGGTGGCGTAATCGGCTGCGAATTTGCATCAGTTTGGAAATCTTTTGGCGCAGAAGTCACCATCATCGAAGGTTTACCTCGATTGATTGCGTTAGAAGATGAATCTTCATCTAAGCAAATTGAACGTGCATTCCGTAAGCGCGGTATTAATTTTGAGGTGGGCACGAAGTTCAAATCTCATAAAGTCGATAGCAATGGCGTGACCGTCACTTTGGAAAACGGCAAGAGTTTCACCGCAGATCTCTTATTGGTCGCAGTTGGCCGCGGTCCAGTTTCGCAAGGTTTGGGCTACGAAGAAGCTGGAATCAAAATGGATCGCGGACATATTTTGGTTGATGACAAATGCCGCACTTCGGTGCCTGGAATTTGGGCAGTTGGCGATTTAATTCCAACACTCCAATTGGCACATGTTGGATTCCAAGAAGGAATTTTGGTTGCCGAAGAGATCGCTGGTTTAAACCCACGGCCAATTAATTACGACGGGGTTCCACGGGTTACTTATTCGGAACCAGAAGTCGCCTCAGTTGGATTATCGACCGCAACCGCAAAAGAACGTGGCTTCGATGTTGTGGAATTAACTTATGATTTAGCTGGAAATGGCAAAGCAAATATTTTGAAAACTGCCGGATCAATCAAATTAGTTGCAGCAAAAAATGGTCCAGTTCTTGGGATCCATATGGTTGGCGCGCGAGTCGGCGAACTGTTAGCTGAAGCGCAATTAATTTTCAATTGGGAGGCAAGTGCGAACGATGTGGCACCGTTGATTCATGCTCACCCAACTATGTCCGAAGCGCTCGGCGAAGCCCACCTAGCGCTTGCTGGCAAACCGCTACACGCACACGGTTAATATTCACCAGGTAGAAGAAAGAAGGAAGAGATGAGCTTTTCAGTAAAGATGCCAGCACTTGGCGAATCAGTTACTGAAGGAACCGTTACTCGTTGGCTTAAAAAAGAAGGCGACGTTGTGAAACTAGATGAGCCACTCCTTGAAGTTTCTACTGACAAAGTTGATACCGAAATTCCATCACCATCTGCAGGTGTCTTACAGAAAATTGTTGTTGGTCCAGATCAAACAGTTCCAGTTGGTGCCGAATTAGCAATAATCGCGGCAGATGGCGCGGCTCCAGTTGCAGCTGCTCCGGCAGCCCCAGCCGCTCCAGTTACTCCTCCGCCAGCACCAGTTGCACCAGTCGCACCTGCGGCACCGGCTGCAGCAAATTCATCTGGAACTGTAATCACAATGCCAGCACTTGGTGAATCAGTTTCTGAAGGAACAGTTACTCGTTGGCTAAAGAAAGTTGGCGATTCGGTAAAAGTAGATGAAGCGCTTTTAGAAGTTTCGACCGACAAAGTTGATACTGAAATTCCATCACCGGTTGCTGGAACCCTTTTATCAATTGATGTGCCAGCAGATACAACCGTGCCAGTTGGCGGTCGCCTCGGAGTAATTGGTGGCCAAGGTGCAGCGCCAGTTGCCGCACCGGCGCCAACTCCAACACCGCAGGTACAAACTCCGGTACAAACTCCGGTACAAACTCCGGTACAACCAGTTGCTACCCCAGCGCCAACACAAACACCGGTTTCAGCACAACCAACCGATGCCTACGTAACACCGATTGTTCGAAAGCTAGCTAATGAACTTGGCGTAAATCTTTCGCAAGTTCGCGGCACTGGTGTTGGCGGAAGAATTAGAAAAGAAGATATCGAAGCTGCGGCCAAACCTGCAGCGCCAACCGCTGCGGTAAATACAACTACCCAACCCACGGCCCAATCCTCAGCGCCAAAAGCTCCAGTTGCAGTTTCACCACTTCGTGGCACGAAAGTTCCAATGTCGCGACTTCGCAAAGTTATTGCCGAACGGATGGTGCAATCTCTACAAGTTAGCGCGCAATTAACTACCGTTATTGAAGTTGATGTCACCAAGATTGCCCGACTTCGCGATAAAGCGAAGAGTTCATTTGAAGCCCGCGAAGGCGTCAAACTTTCATTTATGCCATTTTTCGCGGTCGCAGTTTGCGAAGCTCTTAAACAACATCCAGTAGTTAATGCTTCAATTGAAGGCGATCAAATTACCTATCATGGTGCCGAACATTTAGCGATTGCGGTAGATACCGAGCGCGGATTACTAGTTCCAGTTATCCATAATGCGGGTGATTTAAATATGGGCGGCATTGCTCGCAAGATTGCTGATTTAGCAGCGCGTACTCGTGATAACAAAGTAACGCCAGATGAATTAGGTGGCGGAACATTCACACTTACAAATACTGGTTCTCGTGGTGCGTTATTTGATACCCCGATTATTAATCAACCACAAGTTGCAATTCTTGGTTTGGGTTCCATCGTAAAGCGTCCGGTAGTTGTGAAAGCGGCTGATGGCAGTGAAACCATTGCGATTCGGTCGATGGTTTATTTAGCGCTCTCCTACGATCACCGCATTGTTGATGGTGCTGATGCAGCCCGTTTCTTAGTAACGCTAAAAGATCGCCTCGAATCTGGAAATTTTGAAGCAGATTTAGGACTTTAATTAATTGAGTTCTAAAAAGATTGCAATAACTGGAGCTTCGGGCTTAATCGGAAGCGCGTTAGTTGGACATTTGCGCGCACAAGGACATCAAGTATTGAAACTGGTTCGCCGGGCGCCAATAAATAGTGAAGAAGTTCAGTGGGATCCAAAAACTGGATATGTTGATTTTGAAGCGCTATCCGGTGTTGATGCGGTAATTCATCTAGCAGGTGCTGGCGTCGGCGATCGTCGTTGGACTGCGAAATATCGCTCTGAAATTTTAAATTCCAGATTACTTGGCACAACCACAATCGCAAATGCAGTAACGCAACTGCAACCTGAGGTTTTTATATCGGCAAGTGCAATTGGCTGGTATGGCGAAACCGGA
>JBDKLQ010000124.1:0-6531 GCA_039795555.1 Actinomycetota bacterium | reverse complement strand
GCAAATGTCATCGCTCGGTGGATCAACTATTTGCGGAAACCGACTCTTTAAAATATCAACAGTTTGAAGTGTCTCGTCCACACTTAAAGTAGTTTGGGACAGCCAAGCAACTTTTCTGTTTGGATCAATTTGAACCGTTCGTGCCTCGTCTAACCCATCAATAATCGTTACATTATTTGGCGCTTCGCCGGCTGTGCCTTCAACTTCTTCATGACCATTGTGTCCAATTAAAAGAATCTGCATATCTTCTTGGGCATATCGCCGAGCTTCGTAGTGAACTTTCGTAACCAACGGGCAGGTGGCATCAATAGTTTTTAAATTTCGCTTTGCAGAATTCTCATGAACTATTGGTGCAACGCCATGTGCGGAAAATACAACGGTGGCACCTTCTGGGACTTCATCAACTTCGTTTACGAAAATTGCACCACGTTTTTCTAATGTTGCGACCACATGTTTGTTGTGCACAATTTGTTTGCGGACATATACCGGTTCGCCATAAGTTTCTAGCGCCTTTTGGACCGTGACTACAGCGCGATCAACACCAGCGCAATATCCGCGTGGTGCTGCCAAAAGAACTTTCTTTTCTGTAGCCATAATTGGTAAGTCTAATAGGATTAGTAAATGCTCGAAACTTCTCCAGATCGTCCCGTAACAGTTAAAACCATCACGGAGGCGGTGAAGGAATACATAGATCGCCTTGGCGCAATTTGGATTGAAGGCGAACTTTCCGAAATTAATGAACGAAGTGGTGGCATGGCGTTTATGCGTCTGCGTGATGCATCTGCCGACATGAGTATTAATGTCATGTGCCATAGATCTGTAATCTCTGTGCTCTCACCAATTCCACAAAATGCACGGGTGGTGATTTATGCAAAACCAAATTGGTACACAAAAAGTGGCACATTAACTTTTGCCGCCAAGGAGATGCGCCAAATTGGTGTTGGTGAATTATTGGCGCGATTAGAAGCGCTCAAAAATTTATTATCTACAGAGGGTTTATTTAGCGCGGATCTCAAAAAACCACTTCCATTGCTGCCAAAAAAAGTCGGACTTATCTGCGGCCGAAATAGTGATGCGGAAAAAGATGTGATTGAAAATGCTAAACGACGCTGGCCAGCCGTTAAATTTGTTATCAAAGAAGTTGCAGTCCAAGGCGCTGCGGCGGTAACTGAAGTTTCGCAGGCACTTAATGAATTGGCAGCCATGACCGAAGTAGAAGTTATTGTCATAACTCGCGGCGGTGGCTCGTTCGAAGATTTGCTCCCATTCTCGGATGAATCACTGGTGCGCTTAGTTGCCAAGTGCGATACGCCAATTGTTAGCGCCATTGGACATGAAAAAGATGCGCCGCTTTTGGATTTAGTTGCTGATTACCGCGCTTCAACGCCCACCGATGCTGGGAAGAGAATAGTTCCTGATCTGGATGAAGAAATTGAATATATTCAAATACTCCGAACTCGATCCTGGCGCCATGTTTCAAATCGATTTGAACGCGAATTAGATAAAGTGAAAGTTTTGAATGAAAAAGTTCATCGTGTTTTACGCCACCGAATTGATTTAGCTAGCGAAAATTTAATTCAAGTTTTAGCTCGAATCCGAGCCTTGTCGCCACAATCGACTTTGGAGCGTGGTTATGCCGTGGTCCAAATGAGCGATGGAAAAATCGCGCGTGATTCAAAAGAATTAAAAATTGGTGATTTAGTAAGGTTGCGATTGGCTAAAGGTGAGAGCGCTGCCACAATCGTCAAAGATAAGAAGTAGTAGATTTAACCCATGGCAATTTCCTATGAAGCAGCTCGCGACGAGTTAGCCCAAGTTGTTGCCAAACTTGAATCAGGAAGTACCACTCTCGAAGAATCGCTCAAACTTTGGGAACGCGGCGAAGAATTAGCGAAAATTTGTGAAGAGTGGCTAGCTGGAGCTCGAGCAAAATTAGATGCGGTGGCGCCAGATGAGCTTTGAATATTCAGATTTGTTGCCAATCGGGAAAGATTTAACCCAGTATCGGTTAGTAACTAAAGATGGCATCAGCGTTGTCAAACATGGCGATTTAGAAATTCTTGAAATTGCACCAGAGACGCTAACTAAATTAACTGAAACCGCAATTCACGATATTAATCATTATTTGCGAGAAGAACATTTGCAGCAATTGGCAAATATTTTGAGAGATTCTGAAGCTTCGCCAAATGATCGCTTCGTAGCCCTTGATTTATTAAAAAATGCCAATATTTCGGCTGGCGGAATTTTGCCAATGTGCCAAGACACCGGAACTGCGCTCGTGATGGGCAAGAAAGGACAACGCGTTTTCACTGCAGAAAAAGATGAAAAATCAATCTCCGAAGGCGTTTACAACGCTTATACGAATTTGAATTTACGTTACTCGCAATTAGCTCCAGTGACCATGTGGGATGAAAAGAACACGGGTAATAACTTGCCGGCTCAAATCGAAATCTATGCTGATACAGATCACGCAGACGAATACAACTTTTTATACATCGCCAAAGGTGGCGGAAGCGCAAATAAATCATTCTTGTACCAAGAAACGAAAGCGATCTTAAATCCAGATTCTTTTTACACCTGGTTGGATGAAAAATTGCGTTCGATTGGTACCGCTGCTTGCCCGCCGTACCACTTAGCAATTGTTATTGGCGGAACTAGTGCCGAGTACACTGTAAAAACCGCAAAATTGGCGAGTACAAAATACTTGGACTCGCTACCAACAACCGGTGATGCTAAAACTGGTCGCGGTTTCCGTGATTTAGAAATGGAAGCGGAAGTTCTAAAAGTTACCCAAAAACTTGGAATTGGCGCGCAATTTGGTGGCAAATATTTCTGTCACGATGTTCGGGTAATTCGCTTACCGCGACATGGCGCTTCGCTTCCGATTGCAATTGCAGTGTCGTGCTCTGCAGATCGCCAAGCGAAAGCAAAAATCACCAAAGATGGCGCATTTATCGAAGTGCTGGAGCGCGAACCGGCCCACTTCTTGCCAGAGACGGAAGATAAGCATCTTTCGGATGGAGTTGTAAAAATAGATTTAAGTAAACCAATGGCTGAAATTCGTGCCGAATTAAGCAAATATCGAGTCAAAACCAGGCTTTCATTAACTGGAACATTGATTGTGGCTCGCGATTTAGCACACGCGAAAATAAAAGCGATGATTGAGGCTGGCAAACCTATGCCAGATTATTTAAAGAATTACGCTGTTTATTACGCAGGTCCAGCAAAAACTCCAACAGGTTTTGCCTCGGGTTCATTTGGCCCAACCACTGCCGGCCGGATGGATTCTTATGTTGATTATTTCCAATCACGTGGCGGTTCATTTGTTATGTTGGCAAAAGGAAATAGGTCTAAGCAAGTTACTGATGCTTGCAAAACACATGGTGGTTTTTATTTGGGATCAATTGGTGGGCCAGCTGCCCGTCTGGCACAAGACTGCATTAAAAAAGTTGAGGTATTAGATTTTGAAGAGTTGGGCATGGAAGCAGTTTGGAAAATTGAAGTTGAAGATTTTCCGGCATTTATAATCGTTGACGATAAAGGAAATGATTTCTACGCTGAAACAAGCAAGCCACTTACAATCGGCAGAAGAGCTAGCGAAATTTAAACGAAATTTAAATTAAATTAGTAACTATGGCGCCAATTGTGGCGTGCGAGCGCTTTACATGGATTGTCATAGCGATTATCGATATAGCTAAGACCCCAACGAATCTGAGTGACTGGATTGGTTCGCCAATCTAAACCAAATTTCTCCATCTTGATTGCTGGATAAGCTTGCGGAATTCCATGTGCACCAGATCGATAGTTATGGGCTTGGAAATTCCAATGACTTTCGCGAGTCCATAGACGCTTCAAACAGGTGAACTGTCTAGCGCCCCAGTTGTACTCCTTTAACGCAATCGCTTTTGCAACCGCTTTCGCACCCGCAGGTGTGCGCGCCTTCTCAACTTCCGAGGCTGCTAGCGAAACAACAGCTAAGTCGGCTGCAGTTACGCCATCTTTGTCGTAGAAGCCAGAGTAGAGAGCGGCTACATGAAGTTCGGTCGGTTCATCAGGCAGGGTGGTAATTGGATCAGAGACGCTAACTTCGGTAACCATCGGCGATTGGAGTCCCCAGGCGCTGGTGTTTACAGAGGCAGCAAAAATGGTCGCCCCGAGAACTAGCCAGCTGGCTTTGCGTCGGTTGCGAATCAGGCCGTCATAAAGTCGGTCGATCTGAAGCATTTCTGCCCTCCTTTCCCGAAATAACTAGGCTAAAGAGTGTCCGAGTAGTGCGACATCGCAAAATTAATTCATGCGCAAGTCGCAAATTCACATTTTTTCTAAGCTCTGTGGATGGCTAAAAGTGCTGGTCAGAATGGGCAAAGTCCGAAATGCCCGATATGTCGGTGTGAAATTTTTATGGGTATTAACCCTTGAGATAGAACTCAGAGCGCGATTGGCCCCTCGAGCATCTCGGTCACCAGAGCTGCGATCTGCGAGCGCTCGGAGCGGGTCAGGGTGACGTGGGCAAAGAGCGGGTGGCCTTTGAGCGATTCGACCACCGCAACCACCCCATCGTGGCGACCGACTCGGAGGTTATCGCGCTGGGCGACGTCGTGAGTCAACACCACCCGTGAGCCTTGGCCGATTCGAGATAGCACAGTTAATAAAACTCCGCGCTCTAAAGATTGGGCCTCGTCGACGATTACAAATGAGTCATGTAGTGATCGACCGCGGATATGGGTTAACGGTAGAACTTCAATTAAACCACGGGCAACAATTTCATCAATTACTGGTTGGCTAACTAACGCGCCCAAAGTATCGAAAACTGCCTGCGCCCAAGGTGACATCTTCTCCCCTTCGCTACCTGGCAGATATCCAAGTTCCTGACCACCTACTGGATAGAGCGGACGGAAAATAACAATCTTTTTATGAAGTCTGCGCTCCATGACTGCTTCCAAGCCGGCGCAAATTGCTAAAGCCGATTTACCAGTTCCGGCGCGACCGCCGAGGGAAACAATCCCAATTTCATTATCAAGTAATAAATCTAATGCAACCCGTTGTTCAGCGCTGCGGCCGTGTAAACCAAATGCAGATCTATCACCACGAACCAATTGCAATTGCTTATTTGCGGTCACGCGAGCAAGCGCACTTCCTTTTTCAGAGTGTAAAACAATCCCAGTATGAACTGGATATTCGAGCGCTGATTCGTGATCAGTTCGTTCGGTGGCATAAAGCGCATCAATCACATTTCCGCCAACAGTTAATTCGACAATTCCAGTCCAACCACTATTCATTACAAGTTCAGCTCGATACTCCTCGGCTTCGACACCAACTGACGAAGCTTTAACTCTAAGTGGCAAATCTTTTGTAACTAAAACAACATCTTTGCCATCGGCCATTAAATTTTTTGCAATTGCTAAAATTCTTGAATCGTTTGTGCCATCTCTAAGAAAACCATGTGGCAATGAACTTGAATCGGTGTGATTTAGTTCGACCGATAAAATTCCGCCCTCTTTAGTGATTTGAATTGGCGTATCTAATCTTCCGTGGCTAACCCGCAAATCATCTAGATAGCGAAGCGCAGCACGCGCGAAAAATCCAAGTTCTGGATGATCGCGTTTAGTTTCTAGTTCAGTAATTACAGCAATCGGAATAACAATTTCATGTTCGGCGAAACGGGTTAAAGCAGTCGGATCAGCTAATAAAACGCTGGTATCTAATACGTATGTTCTTTTACTACTGCTAGCGGTCAAAGCCCGTCGCACCCTTTTTTAGTTTTATCCGGGGGGAAGGTGCTTAAAAGGTAGAGCCATGGTTGAGAGTTTAGGCGCAGACACGCACGAGCGCGGGTTAACTATTTACCAAAGCGGCGGTGGCGATCGGCATAACTTCTAAGGGCTCGTAAAAAATCGACTCGTCGAAAATCTGGCCAATACGCTTCGCAGAAATAGAACTCAGATTGCGCACTCTGCCAAAGCAAAAAGCCGCCGAGTCTTTGTTCCCCAGAAGTTCTAATTAATAGTTCTGGATCAGGTTGGCCCGCGGTATATAAATATTTTGAAATCGAAAGGTCGGAAAGTTCTTCGGCTGCCTTCTCGATTGATAACCCTTTAGCATTTGCATCCTGCAGGTAACCTTTGATGGCATCGACAATTTCGCGCCGCCCGCCATAGCCAATTGCAACATTCACCTCTAATTCGGCATTTGGATTAATTGGCAGCGATTTAAGTTTTTCTTGTAGCCAGCTCGGCAAGATATCAAGCGCCCCAACCGCTTTAATATTCCATCTTTTTGTCGCGACTAAAGAATCAACAGTGCTTCCGATTATTTTTAATAACGAATCAAGTTCGTCGTCGGTGCGCTTAAGATTATCCGTTGATAACAACCAAAGCGTTACAACTTTTACATTCGCCGCTTCACACCAACCTAGAAAATCTAGAATCTTATCCGCGCCAGCTTGATGACCGTGTTGCGCTAAACCACCAGATGTTAATTCGGGATTTGCTTTTGCCCACCGACGATTACCATCCAGAATTACGCCTACGT
>JBDKLQ010000123.1:0-3387 GCA_039795555.1 Actinomycetota bacterium | reverse complement strand
GGGCGCACCGGAATTGCGCGGTTGGCGATGGAATCTGGCGCTCCAGTTATTCCAGTAGCAGTGGCAGATACCGACAAAGTGCAACCGAGTGGCAAATTGCTGCCATCAATTCATCGCGTTTCACTTAGCTTTGGCGAACCAATGTATTTCACGGGCGATGCAAATGATTTACAAGTTTTGCGCGATGTCACAGATGAAATCATGCATAAAATTCAAGAGATGTCGGGGCAAGAGTATGTCGACACCTATGCCTCAACTGTTAAAGGTCAAGAGCCTCGCGATTAGAGATAAAGCGGCAGGTTTCGCACTTTTCGCCGCTATCTGGCATTTCACCTTCGAGCATATTAATTAAATCTGCTAACAAAGATTGAAACCGAGCGCTATCGCGTTCTACCGGGACATATTTTTGTTCGACTTTAAAACCAGTTAAGTCGGCAGATTTTGGCGACCAGACAAGTAAGCCCATCGTTGAAACTTTTTTACCGTCACCAACTGCGGGATTTTCAAGCGCGTAGGCGTAGGCTTCTAATTGCGGCGCATAGAACTGGCCGCTATCTCGTTCGGAATCAGAAACTTTGCAATCGATGATGGCTAAGGTGCCATCAGAATTTTCACCGAGAATGTCATATTTGCCGTAGAAGCGCCATCTAGTTTCTTCACCGTTGATGCTGATTTTCTTTGAATTAATAAATTCGCCCCATTTAACAATCTTGCCATCGCCAAGCGAAGGGTCAATTGATTGCAAAGTGGCACCTTGAAATTGCTTCTCTTGTAAATCGGCCAAAGTTGAAACTAGCGGCATCACCATTGGCGCTTGAACTTTGAACCAGTAGAAAATCCATAAACAGCGGCGACAGTTAGATAATCCGAAAGTTAAATCACTTGGTCGAATTGTGGATCGGGTAGGGACGGCAGGTTTTTTCATAAGTTCATACCTTGTCGGATTGCGCTGACAATTACTAGTAAACCCAAGATGGCCATGATGACGCCGCCAGTTACTCGCATATTTTCGATTCGCTTCTGGCTGGTGGCAAACCACTGGCGGGCCACGCCAGCCAACAAACCCCAACTGCCATCAAAAATTAACGCCACACATGCAAAGACAAATCCTAAGAAAAATAACTGCCAAGTTATTGAATCGCGATCGCGATCGATAAATTGCGGAATAACGCCCGCATAAAAGACAATCGCTTTTGGATTTAGAAAACCAACCCAGAATCCATCGCGAATTGATTTGCCGATGGTTGGTTGATCGCCAATTTTAATTGTTAGGTCTTCAGCATGAAGAACCCGATGTTTAATTGCGCTGTAGCCGAGGTAGATTAAATAGAGACCACCGCCATATTGCACTGCCAGATATGCAAAGTTACTGCGCTGCAAGATTGGACCAATTCCAACTGCGATTAATGAAGCTAAAGTAAATGTGCCCGAAACATTTCCGAGCACTGTGGTGAGCGCAGTTTTTTTACCCCACGCAATGGCGCGAGCGACAATAAACAAAACTGATGGCCCGGGGACAATCACAATGACCAACGCGGCCACCAAATACTCTGGTAGCCGCGTTGGGATAATCATTGTTTGATTTTACATTCCGAATTGCTCGGAAATCATTCGGCGCTATTGCCTCGTGATTTCGCAATCGAGTGAAATACGCGATAACCGATAACCGCAACCAGCGTTGCGTTAACGATTCCGGTGAAGGTGTATTGGCCCTTAGTCCATGATAGATCTGAGATACCAATAATGATCGCGCTAGCCGCAATGATTAAATTGGTTGAATCTGCGAAATTAACGCGGTTTTCAATCCAAATTCGAGCGCCCAAAATTCCGATCATGCCAAAGAGCGCAGTTCCAACGCCGCCGAGTGCGCCAATTGGTGTTGCACTTAAAACGGCACCGAACTTAGGTGACAGGCCGAGCAAGATTGCGCCAACGCCAGCAACCCAATATGCAGCAGTTGAATAGACGCGAGTTGCGGCCATAACGCCAATGTTTTCGGCATATGTAGTGGTTCCAGAACCGCCACCAACGCCGGCAATTGTGGTGGCAACGCCATCAGCAAAGAGCGCTTTACCCATTTGGTCATCGAGATTCTTACCGGTCATTGCAGCAACGGCCTTAACGTGTCCCACGTTTTCAGCAATCAAAACTAGAACGACGGGAATAAAGAGCACAATGACGCTAGCTTTAAAGGTAGGCGCTGTGAAAGTTGGTGCCGCAATCCATTTCGCAGCTTTGATTCCTTCGGTATTAACTTCGCCATTAATAGCGCCAAAGATGTAACCAACAACCAGACCTAAAAAGATTGAAATGCGATTGATAAATCCGCGTGCAAAAGCGGCGATTAGCGCAATTGCAGTCAAAGTAACGATTGCAGTTGCTGGACCCTTTACAAAGTTGTTTTTAGCAGCGCCGGCTAAATTAAATCCGATTACAATCACGATGGTGCCAGTTACAACTGGTGGTAGTAACCAATTGATCCAACCAATTCCGGCAGCATTTACGATTGCACCGACAATTGCGAGCAAGATACCGGTAGCCACAATTCCACCAAGCGCCAATCCCATATTTTTATCAGCGCCCATCGCGGCCGCGATTGGGCCAAGGAAGGCAAATGATGATCCGAGGTAGCTCGGTAACTTATTTCCAGTAATTAATAGAAAGAGCAGCGTGCCAATTCCGGAGAAAAATAAAGTAGTAGTTGGTGGGAAGCCGGTGATGATTGGCACCAAGAAGGTTGCGCCAAACATTGCGGCGATATGTTGTAAGCCAACTCCGATGGTGCGCGGCCAGGTCAGACGTTCATCGGTCGAGACGACAGCGCCCGGCGCCACGCTCTTTCCATTGCCGTGAAGCTTCCATGAAAGTGAAGACATTAATTTAGTGTCCTTTCAATAACAGGTGAGGGGGAAGGACGGATGTGAGCGTAGGGGCGGGGCTGGGCTAACGCCGAGTAGACACGGCGAGCCAGCCAGAAGTTTGTTATTCGGAGTTATATCGGGTTAAATATCCCACCGATATATCGTTTCGATATATCCGAATAAATCGATTGAAATGGCTGGATTAGATGAGCACCCGGACTGAAGTTCTCGAGTTTGCAACCTTAGGTTTGCTAACCCAGAGCCCGCTCCACGGCTACGAACTTAGAAAGCGAATTAGCGCAATCTATGGCCCGTTTAAGGCGCTCTCGTTCTCAATGATCTACCCACAACTTCGCCGCTTACTTGAAGCAGGGTTAATCGAAGAGGGCGCTCGCACCGAAGCTCGGCGCTCGCGAATTGTTTACCGGATTACCAAAAAGGGCGAGGCCCGCTTTGCTGAATTAACCGAGAACATCTCGCCAGATAGTTGGGACGATGAATCATTTGAAGTTCGCTTCGCCTTCTT
>JBDKLQ010000122.1:0-4588 GCA_039795555.1 Actinomycetota bacterium | reverse complement strand
AGATTCTGGCGTAGCAGCTGGGATTTCGGCTGCATCCTTGCTTTCCTCTAGTTGCTTTACATAAGCGGCAATTTCGGAATCTTCATTTGCTAAGTCATTAACGGCAATCTCCCAAGCGAATGCAGCTTCTGGCAAATCACCTTGCGGCAGCGAGATATCTAGAAAATCTTCAATTGCATTCAATAAAGCTAAAGAAGCTTTTGGTGACGGAGTCGCAGATGCATAATGCGGAATAGCGGCCCACATTGAGATCGCGTCAATATCTCTACGAATCATTGCATCTTGCAGAACACCTAAAATTCCGGTGGGGCCTTCATATCGACTTATTTCGACTCCTAGCTTTTTTGATATTTCCGGATGAGTTCCAGATCCAGTAACTGGAATAGGTCTTGAATGAGGCGTATCTGCCAATAATGACCCAAGCATCAGCGAAAGATCCACTTCTAAATCATCCAACAGATCAATTATTTCCGACGAAAATTGTTTCCAATGCATCGATGGTTCGGCTCCAGTAATTATTACTAAATCAAATGGCAGAGTTGGTGTAACTAATCCCCAAATTTGTGTATTTGGCCATGTCAATCTTCTAATCTTTGAAGCATCAACATAAACATGGGGACGATTTACCTGAAAATCATAAAAATCTTCTGGATCTATTTCAGCGATAAGAGTCGTTGAATCAGCCCAGATACCCAACAAGTGACTTAGCGTTCCGGAGGCAGCTTCACCAGCATCATTCCAACCGGTAAATGCAAAAAGTGCGACCGGGTTTCTTAGCAATGGAATTTCGTGAATCTGCATAGAAACACCCTAAGGTAACCTTCTCCCGATGACGACTTTGACGCTACGACAAGCGCTATCTAGTCGTGTGATTATCGCTGATGGCGCCATGGGAACGATGCTGCAGGCCCAAAATCCCACACTGGAAGATTTCCAAGGTTTAGACGGCTGTAATGAAATTTTCAATATTTCTAGGCCAGATTTAGTTAAAAATGTGCATAGACATTATTTAGATGTTGGCGTTGATGCAATCGAAACTAATACGTTTGGTTGTAATTTGGCAAATTTTGCGGAATATGGAATTGAAGATCGAATTTACGAACTAGCTCGGGCTGGGGCAGAAATCGCCCGAAATGTAGCCAACGAATATACCGATAAGCCTCGGTATGTATTGGGTTCAATTGGTCCCGGTACTAAATTACCAACTTTAGGTCATACTGATTATGAAAAATTGCGGGCCGCTTACGAAGAATGTTCGCGTGGATTAATTGACGGCGGTAGTGATGCGTTATTGATCGAAACTTCACAGGATTTGCTACAAACAAAAGCGGCGATAAATGGGGCTCGAACTGCAATTGGTGATCGCGATATTGTACTAATCGCACAAGTTACTGTTGAAACAACTGGCACAATGCTTCTAGGCACTGAAATTGGAGCTGCGTTAAATGCACTAGAGCCTCTTGGTATTGATTTAATCGGATTAAATTGCGCTACTGGTCCGAGTGAAATGTCGGAACACTTACGATACCTTTCTCAAAATAGCCAAATCGGAATTTCGGTAATGCCAAATGCTGGTTTACCAATCTTAGGAACAAATGGAGCGATCTACCCACTTTCACCAAAAGAATTAGCGGCTGCACTTGCAAATTTTGTAAAAGATTACAAAGTAAATCTAGTCGGTGGCTGTTGTGGCACGACACCCGAGCATCTTCGCGAGGTGGTTAAATCAGTTTCTGCTCTGACGCCAATGAAGCGAGAAATCCGCGAATTGCCCGGTGCATCATCGCTATATCAATTTGTCCCATTTAAACAGGATGCAACTTATTTGGCGATTGGTGAGAGAACAAATGCAAACGGCTCAAAAGCTTTTCGAGAAGCATTGATCTCTGAAGATTGGAATGCCTGCATCGAAATTGCTAAGGACCAAATCCGTGAGGGCGCACATATGTTGGACCTTTCAGTTGATTATGTAGGTCGAAATGGCGTATCGGATATGGCTGAGATATCACGTCGATTAGCAACTGTTTCAACGCTCCCAATCATGCTCGATTCAACTGAACCGCAAGTTATCAAGGCGGGCCTGGAACATCTCGGTGGCAGATGTTTAATTAACTCAGTTAATTACGAAGATGGTGAAGGTCCTGATTCCCGTTTTTCGAAAATCATGCCATTGGTAAAGGAACACGGAGCTGCGGTTGTTGGGTTAACTATCGATGAAGAAGGTCAAGCTCGTACTCGTGAATGGAAGTTAAGAGTTGCCCGTCGATTAATAAATGATTTAGTGATGAATTGGAAGATTGCAATATCCGACATTGTGATTGATTGTTTAACATTTCCGATTGCGACTGGTCAGGAAGAAACCCGTAAAGATGGTGCGGAAACTATCGCAGCGATTAAAGAATTGAAGCGTGAATTTCCTGCGGTTCAAACTACCTTGGGGATTTCAAACATTTCATTTGGACTGAACCCAGCGGCCCGAATCGTGTTGAATTCAGTTTTTCTAAACGAATGTCGAACAGCGGGCTTGGATTCAGCAATTGTTCATCCCTCGAAAATCATGCCAATACATCGGATTGATGAGAAACAATTGGAGGTTGCGCTAGATCTCATATATGACCGGAGGCGTTTCGAAGGTGATTTCTGTGTTTATGATCCATTACAAGAATTTTTGTCATTGTTCGATGGAGTTGAGTTATCTAGCAGCAAGATTTCGCGTGCCGAAGAACTTGCCAAATTACCGTTAGAGCAAAGACTAAGTCAAAGAATAATAGACGGCGAGAAAAGTGGTTTAACTGACGATCTCGATACCGCTTTGAAAAATGGAATTAAGCCACTGGATATTATTAACGATTACTTACTTTCTGGCATGAAAGAAGTCGGAGAATTATTTGGATCTGGAAAGATGCAATTGCCTTTCGTGCTTCAAAGCGCTGAAGTTATGAAATTAGCAGTATCGTATTTAGAGCCGCACATGGATAAAACTGACGATAGTGGTCGGGGAACAGTTTTATTGGCGACCGTTAAGGGTGATGTTCACGATATCGGCAAGAATTTGGTGGATATTATTCTGAGTAATAATGGATATAAAGTTGTAAATATCGGAATTAAACAGACTATAAATCAGATTATTGATGCGGCGAACGAATCAAATGTCGACGCAATCGGAATGTCAGGACTTCTAGTGAAGTCTACGATGATTATGAAAGAAAATTTGGAGGAATTGTCAGCGCGCGGATTATCAAAAAAATGGCCAATTCTGCTGGGCGGAGCCGCATTAACTCGCGCTTATGTCGAACAAGATCTGGCTTCTCAATTTGATGGCGAAGTTCGATATGCCAAAGATGCTTTTGAAGGATTAAATCTGGTTGACGCAATTATGGCAGTTAAACGGGGTGAACCAGGGGCAGCATTGCCACCGCTACGCGAACGACGAGTTAAAGTTAAGAAGGATTTGAATCTACCGGTCGATACGCGTCCTAGTGATGTTTTAAAGAATGTCGAAATTCCAGAAGCACCTTTTTACGGAAGTAAAGTTATTAAAGGAATTCCACTTGCTGATTATGTTGGCATGCTAGACGAGCGAGCCCTTTTTGTGGGGCAGTGGGGTTTAAAAAATGATCCCGAAACTGGACGCCAACAATTAAGAGCACTTCTAAATGAAGCACAAGCTAAAGGTTGGTTAAATGCCGCAGTTGTATATGGATATTTCCCAGCTGTTTCAGATGGAAATGATTTAGTTGTTTTACATCATGATGGTCCAAATAAAGGTGGGGAACGGGTTCGTTTTAGTTTTCCAAGACAAAGCCGCGACCGAAGGCTCTGCATCGCCGACTATTTCGCCGCGAAAGATTATGGAAAAGTAGATGTGGTCGCTTTTCACATAGTAACTATGGGGCAGTCAGTGAGTGAAGCTACTTCAAAGTTGTTTACTGCAAATAATTATCGCGAATATCTTGAATTGCACGGTTTATCTGTCCAACTTACTGAGAGTTTGGCCGAATATTGGCACGCCCGGATTCGGCAAGAGCTGAAAATAGATAATAATGATTCCAAAGATTTAGCCGAGATTTTTGATCAAGGGTATCGAGGTTCAAGATATTCATTTGGCTACCCAGCCTGTCCGGATCTTGAACTCCAAGTTCAGTTATGCGAATTGCTCGAGCCAGAACGGATTGGCGTAAGTTTGTCGGAAGAATTTCAATTACACCCTGAGCAATCAACTAGTGCAATTATTGTGCACCATCCCGAGGCAAAATATTTCAATGCCAACTAAGGAATTTTTTGATGCGATTCTCTTTGACATGGATGGCTTGCTGACGAATACTGAACCTTTGTGGGAGCAAACAACCACAAAAGTTACATCACAATTTGGATATCAATGGAGTGAACAAGATCATAAAAATACTATTGGATACTCCTTTGATAATCTTGCAAAATATATTTGGAATAAGTGTGATCAAGTTAAGTCACCCGAGTGGTTTCTCGACGAGTTACTAGATTCGTTAGTTTCATCTTTTGTTGGGGAGATTCCATTAATGCCAGGCGCGGAAGATCTCTTGCTGCAGGTGCAAACTGCAAAAATTCCATT